>CACYNZ010000114.1 GCA_902775835.1 uncultured Eubacteriales bacterium
TTTGACTGACAGGCTTGTAATCCCATCAAAGGCAAGCGCGAGCATTTTTTTCAGCGGATAGTGGCTTTTTCCGGCAAGCCGCTCATGGCGCTCGTAATAGACGGAAGTGGAAGGAAAGCCCACCAGCGGCACCAGACCGCGCAGGAACAGGTTCACCTCATGGAAATCTGCAAAGGCGTTGAGCACTCTGGCGCTCATGAGACGGTAGTCTGCATGGTTGTAGACAACCTCGGCTCCCATGCCCCGGAGCAGCTTATAGAAAAGCTGGGCCGATGTGCGCTTGAAGAGAGAGTCTGTTTCCCGTGAGGCGCGGACGCCGTAGACCACCTCATAGCCTTCCTGATAGGCCCGGATCATGTCATCCATGGCATTGATGTCGTCCTGGCCGTCACAGTCAATGGAAATGGTGATATCACAGAGATTCCGGCATTCCATCAGACCGGCGAGCACTGCGTTCTGATGTCCACGGTTCCGGCTCTGCGCAATGCCGAGCACATGCCCGTCCTGACGGTTCAGGCCTTTGATGATGTCCCATGTGCGGTCCCGGCTGCCGTCGTTGACAAAGAGAATCCGGCTGCTTTCATCGATGCATCCCTGCCGGGTGAGATCCTGCAGTTTCTTGAGAAACATGGGTGCTGTCCGGGGAAGTACTTCTTCCTCGTTATAGCATGGGACGACGATGTAAAGTACCGGTTTTTTCCGGGGACTCATGGGAAAAGGCGCTCAGGATACAGACCGGAAGCGCAGCGGTCTTTCAGTGCCTGGACGACAACGGCACGGTCTTCCCGATACGTCATGCCGAACCACTGATCCGGACTGGAGAGCACTTCCACAGTCGCGGTCCCTGCATGGATGCACTCCGAGACGACGGTGGGCAGGAAGAATTCCGCGGAAGCAGGGGCCTCCTTAAGGGCTTTCTCCAGAAAACCCGGGAACCGCGAGCCGAGCTCATCGAGCACGGATGGGGTAAAGCCCCAGAGATTCATGCTGACCAGCGTGTCCGGATCCAGAAGCGTGTAGTGCTCGCCGTCTTCGGTGAACAGCGGGCCGTCAGAGCTTTCCACGATATGCGTGCGCTCATGGATATCCCGGAGATAGCCTTCCTCGGTGACGCAGACACCGCGTGCCACATGCCCGTGACGGCTTGTGGTATTCTTGAGATGATATCCCACCATCATCCAGCGGTGCTTTTCATCGTCCTGCGCATGGGACAGAAAATCATAGGCGTGCTTCATGGCACCGGGACCATAGTAATCATCGGCGTTGATGACGCAGAAGGGGCTGCTGCCGATGGCATCCCGGCAGCACAGAACGGCATGACCGGTACCCCACGGCTTTTTGCGCTCCTCCGGTGTATGGAAGGGTGCGGGCAGGTCCTCGAGATGCTGATAGCAGTACTGGACCTCCATATACTTGGAAACAGGATTTCCGATGACTTCCCGAAAGTCCTTTTCCATTTCTTCCTTGATCAGGAAAATGACTTTCCTGAATCCGGCGCGATGCGCATCATAAATGCTGTAATGAAGAATGACTTCACCGGAAGGCCCCACAGGGTCCATCTGCTTGAGTCCGCCGTAGCGGCTGCCCATTCCGGCAGCCATGATAAGAAGCACCGGCTGATACATATGCTTTCCTCCTTATAGATCGGCAACGATCTGTTCCATTTCTGTCTGGTGCGCTTCCATGTCCTGAAGAAGCGCCATCTGATTCCGTGCGCGGACAAGATTGTGTTCGGGATATTCCACATGGAAGTACCCGTCGCCCTCGAGATAGTCTGTCAGGAACCGCATGCCGCATTCATAGGTCATCATCCACGCGCCTTCCGGCAGGGAACGGCGCTCGTTTGCATCAATGATACTCCCGGCTTCCTGCAGATAGCCCTTTGCGAAAGCCTCATACATGGGCAGGGAGAAGTGGATGCGGCTGAGATCAGCTTCGTCTTCCAGCGCGGTATTGGCGCCGAAGCGGATGGCATCTCCGAAGTCATAGGCGTACAGTCCGGGCATGATGGTGTCCAGGTCAATCACGCATACGGCCTTATGGGTTTCCCGGTCCATGCATACATTGTTGATTTTCGTGTCATTGTGCGTGACGCGCAGAGGCAGGGTTCCGGATGCAATCTGATCCGTGAGCCGGGAAGCGCGCACGGCACGCTTCATATAAAGAAGGCATTCATCCCGGCAACTGTCCAGACGATGGCAGCGGTCCTCTTCCATGGCCCGGCGGAACGCGGCCAGCCGTGACGGGGTGTCATGGAAATGGGGGATGGTTTCATACAGCGTATCTGCGGGAAAAGCGGCCAGGTCTCTGGCAAACATGCCGAACGCGCGTCCGGACTCCGTGAAGGTTTCCGGCGAATCCGGCAGGTCCAGGCACACGGTATCCGAGATCAGAAGCGTCATGCGCCAGGCGCACTCCTGATCGTCCATGGCAAAGCTGCGTCCATCCCTGAGCGGTACCACGCTGAGCGCTTCGCGCCTGGGGTTTCCGCCCCTGCGGATGATCACTTCACGGAGCATGCGGGTTACCCTGAGCATGTTGTCCATGACATATTCGGGATGCCGGAAGGCGGCAGGCGAAATGCGCTGCAGCACATACTGCTCCGGCTGGCCAGGCGCTTTTACGAGAAAGGTATCATTGATATGCCCGCTGCCGAAAGGGGTCACGGTATAATCTGCATCGGGAATATCAAACAGAGGGACGAGTGAATGCGCGGTTTCAGTCATTTCAGACACCTCATATCAGATGGTTGCATAAAATGATAGTACAGGCAGGGAGAAAAAGCAAGGAAAGGTCTTGGCAGAAGGCGAGCTGTTCTGTTACAATGCGGACAGACAAAAACAGGAGAGGGAGAAATCAGCATGCGTCTTGGAATCAGTACGGATCTTGGGATACGGGATGCGAAATTGTGGGCGCAGACCATGCGCGGACTTGGCTGCCGTGCAGTGGTGTTTCCGCTGGATGCGGACGCTCCGGAAACGGAGATTGACGCTTTTGTGCGTGCCGCGGAGGAGGAGGACCTCGTGATTGCGGAGGTCGGCGCATGGAGCAATCCCATGAGCCCGAATCCGCAGGAGAGGGAAAAGGCAGCGGAGAAGTGCCGGAAGCAGCTCAGGCTCGCAGATCGGATCGGTGCTCGCTGCTGCGTGAACATACTGGGCTCCATGGGGAGCGTATGGGACGGACCGCACCCGGATAACCTGACCGAAGACACATGGAAGAAGGCAGTGGAATGCGTCCGCGGCATCATTGATGATGTACGGCCGGTCAGGACGTATTATGCCCTGGAAGCCATGCCGTGGATGTATCCGACAGGGCCGGAAGAATATGTCCGGCTTCTTCAGGAGGTTGACAGGGAACGGTTTGCGGTGCATCTGGACCTGTGCAACTGGATGACAAGCCTTGAACGGTTTGTTCATGATGTCAGCTTTCTGGAGCACGTGCTGTCCCTGCTGGGCCCTGGCATCCGGAGCTGCCATCTGAAGGACACAAGAATGGAAAGCACATATTCCCTCTGCCTCCGGGAAACGGCGCCGGGACAGGGAAACCTGCATCTGACGGAAATACTGGCGATTCTGCACCGCCAGAATCCGGATATGCCGGTGATCCTGGAACATCTGCCGGATCATGCGGCCTATATGGACAGGCTGGCCTATGTCCGCAGCCTGTGCGAAAAAGGCGGCATACCCTCATAAGTTGCGGTGATGCAGGCCTGGGTTTTCTTGACAGTGCCTGCGGCTCAGCCTATAATCAATTCACGGAAAAAAGTATCGCTTAGGAGCGTGATCAGATATGAAATATGTATTGGGTGTTGACCTTGGTACTTCCGGAACCAAGACCGTGCTGTTCGATCAGAATGGCACAGTGATTGCTTCCAGCACGGTGGAATATCCCATGTATCAGCCTCAGAACGGCTGGGCGGAACAGGATCCGGAAGACTGGTACCATGCTTCCGTGGAGACCATTCATCAGGTGCTCTCAAAGAGCGGCGTCAATGTACAGGACGTGGTCAGCCTGGGTATTTCGGGGCAGATGCATGGTCTGGTCATGCTCGATGACAAGGGAAATGTCCTGCGCAGATCCATCATCTGGTGCGATCAGCGCACGGCCAGGGAATGCGAGGAAATCACAGCCTGTGTCGGCCGCGATAAGCTGATTTCCATTACGGCCAACCCGGCGCTGCCCGGATTCACCCTTTCCAAGCTGATCTGGGTGAGAAATCATGAGCCTGAGATTTATGCAAGATGTGCGCATGTTCTGCTGCCGAAAGACTATGTGCGCTATCGCCTGACCGGGGATTTTGCCACGGAGGTCAGTGATGCCAGCGGCATGCAGATGCTGGATGTGCCCGGACGCTGCTGGAGCGAGGAACTGCTCCACACGCTGGGCATCGCGCCGGAACTGCTGGCCAAGGTATATGAGAGCTGTGAAGTCACCGGACATATCTCCGACGAAGCTGCCAGGATCACGGGTCTGTCCACGTCCACGCTTGTGGTGGGCGGCGCCGGCGACAATGCGGCTGCAGCCGTGGGCACCGGTGTGGTGCGCGACGGCAAGGCGTTTACGACCATCGGAACCAGCGGCGTGGTGTTTGCGCATACCAGCCAGATCAGCATTGATCCGAAAGGCAGAGTGCATACGTTCTGCTGTGCTGTGCCTGGACAGTGGCATGTCATCGGCGTGACCCAGGCCGCCGGGCTTTCCCTCAAGTGGTTCCGCGACAATTTCTGCATGCCTGAAAAGGAAGCCGCTGCCATGATGGGTGTGGATCCCTATGACCTGATGAACCGTGAAGCGGAGAAGAGCCCCATCGGATCGAACCGCCTGCTGTACGCGCCTTACCTGATGGGTGAGCGCACCCCGCACCTGGACAGCAACTGCAGAGGCATGTTTGTGGGCCTGAGCGCCATGCATACCCGCCGGGATCTTCTGCGGGCGGTCATGGAAGGTGTCACCTTCTCTCTGGCGGACTGCCTGGGCGTGCTGGCGGAGATGGGCGTGAAAGCGGACCGCATGCTGGCATGCGGCGGCGGCGGACGGAGCCCTGTGTGGCGTCAGATGCTGGCGGATGTTTTCCAGATGCCCGTGGCCACGACGGTCTCCACGGAAGGCCCGGCTCTTGGTGTTGCCATTCTGGCTGGCGTTGGCGCCGGACTGTATGAGAGTGTACCGGCCGCGTGCGATGCCATGATTCATGAGAATCCTGCCCAGATGCCCATTGCGGAGCATGTGGCGCCTTATGAAAAGGTGTACAGCGTGTACAGGAAGCTGTATAATGCCAATCGCGAAATCTTTGATGAACTTGCCGGTCTGTAAAGGAGGAACGGGATGAGGTGCCAATTTTGCAACTGTGATGACAGCCGGGTTGTGGATTCACGCAGCGCTGATGACGGAAAGGCGATACGTCGCCGCAGAGAGTGTATTCAGTGCGGGCGGAGATTTACCACGTACGAAAAGGTGGAAATGGCTCCTCTGATGGTTGTCAAGCAGGATGGACGCAGGGAAGCTTTCAACCTGGAGAAGGTCAAGAACGGCATGCGGCATTCCTGCGAGAAACTGCCGGTATCCGCCGCCGAGATCGATGCCATGGCAACCCGGGTTGAGCAGATGGCATACAACAGCAACGAGGGAGAGATCAGTTCCCAGAAGATTGGCAACATGGTCATGGATGAGCTTAGGAAAACCAATGAAGTGGCGTATGTGCGGTTTGCTGCCGTATACCGCAAGTTTACCGATGTCAGCACCTTCATGAGTGAGATACAGAAGCTTCTGGAGGAAGATCACCACTGAGCAGGTTCCTGAGGCTTTTCACGAAAAAACACCGCGTGATGCGGTGTTTTTTCGTGAAAAAATGCTCCGGAAGATCCGGAGCATGATCATGATCAGAAGGTGCGGAATGCATAGATTGTGGTGGTGTCGTATGTTTCACCGGGCCGGAGCAGCGTGGTTCCGGGGAACTGGGGATTGTTGGGACTGTCGGGGCAGTGCTGCGTTTCAAGGCAGAATCCGCAGTAAGGCTCATAGACAGCGCCATCCTTGCCGCCTTCGAGGTGCGTGGTGCAGGCCGTATACAGCTGAACAGCCGGCTGATCGGTAATGACGTCCATCCGGCGGCCGGTGCTTTCCTCAGTGACGCTGGCGGCGCGTCCCACAGCCAGGCCTTTGCGCAGGACGAAATTATGGTCATAGCCGTGTGCGGGCAGCATCTGCGGGCAGGATTCCATCCGGTCCAGGCCCTCGCCGAGCGTGAAGCTGCCGTCCATCTGAAGAGGCGTGCCTAGAACCGGCATATAGCTTCCGCGGGGGATCAGCTCTGCATCCACATCCGTAATGACGTCTGCGTCAATGGTGACGCGGTGTCCGCGGATGCTTCCGCTGTTGTGGCCGGCAAGGTTGAAATACGCGTGATTGGTCATGTTCACCACGGTATCCGCGTCTGTGGTGGCCTGATAGCGGATGATCAGATTATTGTCACGGTCCCAGGAATAGCAGACGGTGACGTCAAGGGTGCCAGGGTAGTTTTCATCGCCGTCAGGACTGATGGTATGGAAGGCAAGCGTATCACGGTCAGCTTCTTCGGTGACAGTGACTTCCCAGAACTTGCGGTTGAAGCCTTCATTGCCGCCATGCAGATGATTGACGCCATGGTCGTTCAGTGCAAGCTGATATGTGGTGCCGCCGATGGTGAGCAGGCCTTTTCCGATGCGGTTGCCGTACCGGCCGATGGTGTCTCCCATGCTGCCGTGAGGTCCGGCATATTTTTCCAGATTATCAAAGCCCAGGCAGACATCTCCCAGGACACCATTGCGGTCAGGAACCCGAATGGCGGTGACAATGGCACCGTAGTCAGTCATGGAGACACTGGCTCCGCTGGCATTGGTCATGGTATAAAGGCTGACAGCCGCGCCGGAAGGGAGTGTGCCGAATGGGCGGACAGATACAGACATGTTGAACATCCTCCTTCATTGGTTTGCCTTATTGTACAGCGGGTACATTCCTTGTGCAAGCAGGGCAGGGGATAAAGTCCGTTTTCCGGAAAAAGGCCGAAGCAAAGAAAAACTGCCCGTGATGACGGGCAGTGGAAAATGCGGGCTGCAGAATCAGTCGGCGCGGTAGATGGCCACGTAGAGGGCTCCGTCTGATTCAGAGTGCATGTCAATGCGAACAGGGAAACTGTAGTCATTGCGGAAACGCAGGTTCAGCGTAGTGCCGCCGCCTGAGGCAGCGTCTACCCCGTGAGGCAGGTAAGAAGCACCGCTGGGACCGTGGGCTCTGCGCTGGAGCACCGTGATGCCGGGCAGCTGCAGAAGTGCATTGTACAGTGTAGAGGATACCTGGCATACACCGCCGCCGGACCCAAGCACAGTTTTGCCGTCCACCAGAACAGGGGCTTTCTTGTATCCGTTCTGGGGATTGAAGGGCCCGATCTGCTTGTTGTAGTTCAGGGACTCACCGGCCTCAAGCGTGCGGCAGAGGCGGGAAGCGGCATGCCCGATATTGTGAATGCGCCCGATATTGGCCTCTGTTTCCACCATCTTATAGAAGGAGGTATAGGCTGCAATCGGTGTGTCTTCAGCAATCGGTGTATCGGTGGGGGAAACAGGAATCAGGTTGGTCAGTTCATTCATGTCGATATAGCCGTAGGACCGCATATAGATCACGATGCCCCAGCCGTTCTGGATGCGCCACAGACTGATCCGGGTACCGGGCTTCAGAACCACCCAGTTTTCATCCTGGGCGCTCATGGACTTGCGGACATGGGCGTCTGTGGCGGTGACTGCAATGTAGCTGGCTTTCTGGGTGCCGTAGGGCGGCGTATTGACCGGGTCCACCGGTACAATAGCGGTCAGACGTTCCCGCTTGATATAGCCGATTTTGTCATCCAGGCGGACAATGCACCAGTTGACGCCTACATACAGTACGTCCACGCGGCTGGAATCATCTTTCTGAACAAGCTTCGGCGACTCGATGGAGCGGTCAGAATAGATGTAGGTTCCACGGATGGTCCGGGCTGTATAGATGGCCTGGGACTGGGCATTATAGGATTCCTTGTCCATCTCATGATACATTTCACCGGCAATGTAGACCGGCTCATCATCCTCAATGGCATCCAGCTCTTCGATTTCCCGGACAACATCCTCGGAAACCTGGGAGATATCCTCGCTGTCCTCGGCCTCAATCGCTGTTTCTTCTTCGGAAGCAGCGACAGAAAAGAGGAGCAGCAGACAGAGCAGACATGCAGTCAGACGTTTCAGCACAGAAAGTCACCTCAAAACATTTCAAGGATAAAGCACTATTGCTTTTTTTACAGTTCCCGCCGTCCGGACATGGCCTTGGACAGGGTTACCTCATCAGCATATTCCAGATCCAGCCCTACCGGCAGGCCGTGGGCAATGCGGGTTACGGTAATTCCCAGAGGCTTGATCATGCGCGCCAGATAATTGGCGGTGGCTTCGCCTTCGATATCCGGACTGGTTGCAAGGATTACTTCGGTTACATCTCCCTGCTGAAGACGCTCCATAAGCTCACGGATCCGGATATCATCCGGCCCGACGCCGTCCATGGGGGAGAGAGTTCCGTGCAGCACATGGTACAGACCCTGATAATCGTGCATGCGTTCCATGGCAGCAACATCCCGCGGATCTTTCACGACGCAGATCTGTCCATTGTGCCGTGTTGTGGTGCGGCAGATCTGACAGGTGTCCTCCACCGCGTAATTTCCACAGACCTGGCAGTAGCGGATAGCTTTGCGGCCCTGCCACAGTGATGTGGCCAGATCACGCACTTCTTCCAGCGGCATGCCGGCAATGTGATAGGCAAGACGCTGGGCGGTTTTGGTCCCGATCCCGGGAAGATGGGAAAGCGCCGAGACAATTCGGGAAATGGGTTCAATCTGTTCCATATCAGAAGAGCCCACCCATACCGCCGAGATTCGGCGCAATCTTGCCCATCGATTCATTGGAAGCCGCTTCGATCTTGGACAGGCAGTCCGTGATGGCTGCCTTTACCATATCCTGAAGCATTTCCACATCGTCAGGATCAACGCATTCAGGCTTGATGACCACGTTGGTGACAGCCTTTGCTCCGGTCATGGAGATGCTGACCATGCCGCCCCCGCCTTCACCGGTGAATTCCTGTTCTTCGAGCTTGTTCTGCGCTTCGGTGAGCTGCTGCTGCATTTTCTGCACCTGGCGCATCATGGACTGCATATTGCCGTTGTTGAAATTGCCGTAATGTGGTCTGGCCATGGGAAGTACCTCCTCAGATTGTGGATGTGTCGGCAGAGTGAAGTATCTGTACAGAACCGGAAATGGTGGATAAATGCACATTCATGGGACTCTGCTCATTCTGTGTGACGCCTTCAAGGGTAAGCTTGCCGGTGACGGACTTGAGTGAAGCATTTACGCTGTCAGTCGGGAGATCCAGCACCACATGTCCGGTCACCGTGCTGCCATCCAGCAGGAGAGCGTCACCGAGGCATGTAAGCATGCTCTGGCCTGATACCGAAAACAGATGAATTTCAGGCACATTCAGCCGGGTGATGGCGGACGTACCGGAGACACTCTGAATTCTCAGTGTCTGGGCTTCAATGTCATTCATGGAAACCGTGCCGGACACGGATTTTGCAGTCAGGGAAATGGCCTGGATATGCTCGGCAATCAGCGAGCCGGTCAGGGATTCCACGTCAAGATCCGTTCCGCGGATTCGGCCCAGGGATATATTGCCGCTGATGGAATGCAGATCAAAGCTGCCCCGCCAGTCTGCGGGAACCCGAACCGTGACCAGCATCCACTGCATGCCGATGATATTGGGAAGCTTTTCACGCATGGGAAGATCCAGACACAGCACTCCGTTTACGACTTCGGCATGCAGTGCCGCCACATCATCATCACTGCCGGAAACTAGCATATGAATGTCAGGTACTGAATCGACCATGACGTTCAATGTGGCCCAGGACAGATGCGCGCTGATCCCATGCACATCAAGCTGACTGAAGGATTCGCTTCGATTCATGATTTCACCTCCCCATAAGGCAAATGTATATTATCACACCGTGATAGGCTTGGCAAGGCGCGGAAAACAGGCAAAACGCAGGAAATACGAGGTATTTCCTGCGCTTTCGCCATCATTCAGCCGGCACAGCGTCCGAAGGAATGACAAGCACCTGAGTGACCAGATCGTCCAGTACAGACATGGCATAGCATGCGGCACGGCCGGCGCGGTCACGCA
>CACYNZ010000115.1 GCA_902775835.1 uncultured Eubacteriales bacterium
GTGCTTGTAATTGCTTGCATTGTTTGAAAAATGCCTTGGATGCTGGCTTTGTGTGGCCAAAATCCAAGGCATTTCTTCTTCGTTTCCGTCAAACTCGGGGTATATCATATCCCGCATGGTTCATCCATGCTTCTTTTCCTCATTTCATGCCCGCAGACACATCATTCATCGTCTCCATCCGGTCAGGCATATCCGTTTTCCATGCACAGAAAAACCCCGGCCCTTTGCAGACCGGGGAACACGCTTATATGTCTACGCGTCAGAGATGCGGAAACGGACCCGGGTATACCCTGCCTTCCGGATGCGGACATGCTTGGAAATCACAGTCCACCAGCGGATCCGGGGACACAGGCTGAATGTCTTCCGCGCTCTGGAGCAGATGCAGGCGCTCGATCTGGCCCGGAAGCGCAAAGGGAAGGTCCCCGCTCCGGGATATGTTCACCCTGCTGTTTTCCTCGTCCAGCTCCATGTTCAGCCATGCGTGCTGGCCTTCCCTGTCAAACCCGAAGAACTCCTGCCATGCGGGCAGATTCAGGCAGTTTTCCGGTTCCGGGTACATGACGCGCAGATATCCGCCCTTCATATGGACATACAGATTGCCCTCCGCCTCATTGTCACTGGTGGGAAAGCAGACAGCGGCCTCGCCGCAGTCATAGAACACATTGTTGATCACGCGCGCCTTGCGGGAGGTGCCGCCCCGGTCCAGCCCGCTCATGCGGAACGGAACCGGCTTTGCATAATACCCGCCGTAGCGGCATCTGCCGATCAGGTTATGCGATATGTGCAGACGGTCTGTTCCCTCGGCATAGATGGCATACCCGTTGACGATTTCCTTTTCCCGGAGCTTGTACCATCCGGACGACCCGGGCTCTGCCGGAATGGAAGCAGGATCAAACCGGCCTTCCACATTCCAGATGATATTGTTGTCGATCAGGTTCACGCCTTCCCGCGTGCATTCAATGAAAATGGCCTCCCGCTGCTCAATGCCGTTGAGAAACAGATTGCCCGTGATCCGGTTGTTTTCATTCCCGCAGTCCAGCCAAAGATGATCCGCCCGGAGCGTGTTGCGGAACACGTTGCGGCGGATGAGCGCGTCCACGCTGTTGTGCAGCTTGATGGCGCCGGCTTCCCAGCTCAGCTCCATTCTCTGCCAGCCGGTTCCTTCAATCCGGTTGTCCTCAATGAGCATGTGCGTGGCAAACAGCCCGGCAATCCCGCACACGCCTGCGTCCCGGATCGTGCAACCGCGGATCACGCTGTGCCCGATGATTTCTCCGTTCACATGTTCATGATGCCAGCATTCATTGCCCACATCCATCGCCACGCCGTTGGACCAGTTGACTTCACAGTCTTCGATTACCCAGTGGTGGCCCCGGTATGCCGAGATCGCTCCGCGCTGGGGAACCGGCGCGCCGGTGGCAGCATGCTCGCAGACAATGCCTTTAACACGGATATAGGACAGGAAGGGCTCCTCCGGCGCAAAGCACTGCTCGCGCACCGTAAGCTCGATCCGGTGATCCGCAGGATCCCCGTCCCCCGGCAGGCGGAAATGCACAGTCTGGCCATTGTGCTCCACCCAGTAGGTATTGTCGCTTTCCGCCATCTGACGGTACAGAGCCACCTGCCTGAGCGGCTTTCCGTCGCAGAACACGCAACCCCTGCGGTTCAGGTACGGCGTCATGTCCGTTTTGTCATACTCAATGAACAGGCGGTCATGCAGAATATTCACCGCGCAGAACGGATTGTATCCCCGGAACATATCCGGGTGAAGGCGGTGCGCGAATATCCGGACCTGTTCAGGTCCTGCCGCCTGTCCCGGGGCCTGGAGCCGCCATCCCGTGCTGGGCATGAAATCCCGTACTTCCTCCGAGGCCCGGATGATGACCGGTCCGTCTCCGGCCGCCTCATAGCTGATCATGTGCTCCGGGTCTGTTCCGCCTTTTCTCGGGCGGACATGCTCCCTGTACAGCCCCGCATGGATCAGAACGCGCGTTCCCGGCTCCGCCAGGTCTGCGGCCCGCTGAATGCTGCGAAACGGGTGCTCCAGACTCCCGTCATTGTCATCCGAAGCATCCGGACTGCCCTGGGCCACATGGATTGTACGGGAAAAGTCACAGGGCTTTTCCCAGAAATCAAACAATCTGCCATCAGGCAGGCGCGCGGAACGGTCACTTGTCATACAGCATCCACCTTTCAAAAAGGGGCGCCCCCAACGGAGCGCCCCTGTCGGTTTCACCAGTGATTATTCATTTGCGGCTGCGAGCTTGGCATCCACTTCTGCCTGATAGATGGAGCAGTCATACGCATACAGATCCTTGTAGCCGAAGCCGTCCATCTTTTCGATCATCTTGTCCCACAGTGCCTCGAAGTCATCGTCACTTTCGGCAAAGATGAGCTGCCAGGTATAGGTGCACAGCTGCTTGTTGATATCCACACGGATAGCAGCAATGTCGGGGGTATCGGAAGCGGGCGTGAAGTCCACACTGGGGCTGGCCAGCAGCTGACCATGCTTCTTCATGTAATCCACGGGATCTTCCGCTTCGAAATACTCCTGCCATTCCTTCTTCATCTGGGTCATGGTCATGTCCTTATAGGCCTGCCAGTACTTCTGAGCATAGCGCTCGCCGGTGAGCGGGTTCACGCAGAGGGCGGAAACGATCCACTGGTTGATGGCGTTGTTGCCGTCATTGTATCCGCCGCCGCCGTATTCTTCGGGCACAGGCAGGTTATCCATCAGGGCATTGTCCTTGTAGGGCACGAACTTGCCTTCTTCATTCACGGTATAGTTCAGGCCTTCAATACCAGCATGCTGGAAGGTGACTCCTTCAGGGCCTGCATACCAGTTCAGGAATTCCATGATCCGGTCATACTTTTCGCCTTCCACCTTGGCACCGATGCCGAACATACGGTCAGAACCGTAGTAGCGGTCAGCATCCGCATAGTAGTACTGATCCTCCACGGGGATGAAGATGAAAGCGGTGCCGTTGTTGAGACGGTCCACACTGTTCCAGAAACCGGTTTCCCAGCTGTACCACATCAGGTCAGCGCGGCCGGTCTGCAGCTTGTTCATGACGCTGTTCCAGTCCTGCTCGCCGGACTCGGGATCCACAAGGCCCATCTGATAAGCCTTGTTCAGGAACTTGGTAATCTTATAGTAGGCAGCGTTACGGTCATAGATTTCGGTGAACGTGTTGTCGGGCTTGAGAATGGCACTCTGCTTGATCTTCTCGCCGTACCAGGTGGTGAGCTGCACCACATTGGCAATACCGATCATGTTGTCGTTGCCGTCCCAGTCTGCCCACAGGGTCAGAGGATAGGCCGCGTCGCCGGCATCATTGGTCGGATGAATCTCATGAATCTGCTTGAGCACGTCCAGCAGTCCATCCAGATCCGCGATCTTCGGACGTCCGATCTGGGTATACAGATCCCAGCGAAGCATGGGAGAAGAATAGATGACATCATCCGTCAGTGAGGTGGGAGACGTATCGGTCATTTCCGAAGGAATGCCGTAATACTTGCCGTCCTCACCGGTGAGGCCTTTGTTGTACACATCAATCTGGGTCTTGAACTGCATGATGTTTTCACATTCAGGCAGCTTGTCGGTGATTTCACGGACCAGGCCGGCCTTGAGCAGGTCGGAGAAGTCCTTCTTGTCCACCACGACGATATCGCCCAGATTGCCTTCCTCGGCACGGGTTGCATACAGATCATTGCCCGCGACCTGGGGAGCGATGATGTTCAGTTCCAGGTTGAAACGGTCCTTGACCACCTTGGCAAACCAGCCGGTCTGAATACCGTGGTAGTTCGCCGCAGCATCATAGATGTCAATGGTCAGAGGCGCCTCCTCAGCCATGGCGCTGAACGATACCAGGGAAAGAAGCATGGCAAGCGTCAGCAGAGCAGACAGAAAACGTTTCATGGTACCCCTCCTTTATTATTTGGGCATTGCGCCCTGAGGAACAAAGTGTGTTATCCCTTCACTGCACCGATCATGATGCCCTTGGTAAAGAACCGCTGGAAGAAGGGATAGACCAGCAGGACCGGGAACACCACCACAATGGTGACGGTCATGCGGATGGATGTCGCCGTGGCTGCGTGCGCCAGGCTCGCCGCCAGCTGGGTTGAGGACGTGGTATTGCTGATCAGTGCCTTCAGGCTGCTTGCCTGATTGATGTACTGGAACAGCACGAACTGCAGCGTATACAGCTTCTGGTCTTTCATGAGCAGGAGCGTGTCCTGGAAGGAGTTCCACTGGTTCACGGCCGCAAAGATGGCGATGGTGGCCAGGATCGGCTTGATGACCGGAAGCATGATGGCAAAGAAGATGCGCAGTGTCCCGGCTCCATCGATCTCAGCCGCATCCTGAAGTGCCTGCGGCACGGACTCACAGTAGGTCTTGCACAGAATGATGTAGAAGGGCTGCACCATGGTCGGGAAAATATACCCCCAGAAATTGTTGGTCAGCCCCAGGGTCTTCATGGTGAGATACCATGGGATCACGCCGGCATTGAAGTACATGGTCACCACCACAAAGCGGTACCAGAACCTGCGGCGCCAGAGAGTCTGGCGGGTGAACATGAACCCGAGGAATGCCGCCATGATCACCGTCAGCGCGGTTCCAATCACGGTTCTGAGCACGGATATCTTCGCTGCATCCAGGAGTCCGGGAATGTTTGCAACCGTTACGTAATTGCTGAAGTGGACTTCCATGGGATAGAGAATGATCTTGCCGCGCTCGCTCAGATTATTGGCGCTGATGGAATTGATGAAAATATAATAGAACGGGTATATGCACACGAACGCAAACAGTGCATAGACAATATAGGTGATCACACTGATCATCCGGTCGCCGGCACTGCGGTGCATATGGGATTTCGGAACACGGGCTCCCCTTCCGACCATATTCTCGCCTCCTCTCCATCAGATAAAGCCTTCGCCGCGGACCAGCTTGGAGAATCCGTTGGCCCCGGCCAGGAGAATCACGCTGACCACGCTCTTGAGCATACTGATGGCCGTGGACAGCGGATAGTTGCCTGTCCCGCTGGTGGCGATGTTGTAGACATACAGGTCCAGCACCTCAATGTATTCCTGATTGAACGCGTTCTGGAACACATAGTACTGTTCCATGCCGTTGGAGAGGAAACTGGCAATATTGAGCATGACGATGACAAAGTAGGTCGGCAGAATGCTGGGAATGGTGATATTCCAGATGATCTGCATGCGTGTGGCTCCGTCCACCTTGGCTGCTTCAATCATCTGCTCATCGATGCCGGCAATGGCGGCGAGATACATGATGGCTGCCCATCCGGCATTCTTCCACGTAAGCCAGAGCCACATCTTGAACCATATGTGTTCCGAGGACTTCAGGAACGAAATGGGCTTCGCAATCAGGCCAAGATCCATCATCACACTGTTGATGGCGCCAAAGGACCCAAACACGTTGAAGGCGATGGAGTACACAAGCACCCACGAAATAAAGTTCGGGAGTGTGGTTACCGTCTGTACAAACTTCCTGTACGGCCTGCACCGGATTTCATTGAGAAACACGGCAAAGACCATGGGAAACCAAGAGAACAGCAGCGATATGCCACTCATGGCAAACGTGTTGCGGATCACCCTGAGCACATCCTGCGTGCGGACCGGGTTGGAAAAGATATGCTGGAACCATTTCAGGCCCACAAAAGTTTCCGCCGTAATCGGAAAAGGCGGCCGATAGTCGTGGAACGCATAGATCCAGCCGTACAGAGGAAAGTACGAAAAAACAGCAACCAGCAGAATAAACGGAAGGATATAGAGAAACTCCTGCAGGGAGCGTCTCTTTCGATAATTCACCTTCTTGCCTTCCTTCTGCATGTCTGTCCCTCCTTCCGGGAAAGCAAAAACACCTAAAAGTGTCATTTTCTGCACTCAGAATAGTGGAATGCTCATCTGTTGTGATCCCTTGCGGACATTTATTCACCGGTATTATATTGCCCAGTTTCCGGCATAACAACGTCATTTCATGTATATTTAGGGACATTTTTATCCATTTTCTGAGTTCAGGATTCTCAAATTCAAAAAAATGGTTATACTGATAAACAGACAGAAAATGCACTGGAGGCATGACATATGAAAGCCTTCTATGAAACCAGGAGCGATCCTTTTTTCACAGGAAGAATGACCCGGTATCCTTTTCCTCTGCACGTACATGAGATTGTGGAGCTTGTGGTTATCCTGCGCGGTTCATGCGTCATGCAGCTTGACGGTACAACCTACACCCTCTCTGCCGGCGACGCTGCCATTGCCTTTCCCCTGTCGCCCCACAGCTTTGAGGAAATATCGGAGGACACAGAAGGATTCGCCGCCTTCTTCCCGGCGGATACCATCGCGGAGTTTTCCAATCTCTTCCACACCCAGCTGCCGGAAGTTCCGGTTCTGCGCAATGCCCTGAACCAGAAGGATGTAAGCTTCGCCATCACCAGCATGCTCAACACGCCGCCGGAAGAAGCTTCCCCTTACCGCCTGGCATATCTGCATCTGCTGCTGGCTCATATCCTCAATGCCATGGATTTCCGCCCGGCTGCGGAATGCCATGAACGCGGCCTGGCCACAAAGATTGTCCGGTATGTCTATGACCACGCATGCGAGAATATTTCCATCAGCAGCACAGCCCGGGACCTGGGAATCAGTGAATCTCATCTCTCTCATCTTTTCGCGCAGCAGTTCCAGGTCAATTTCCGGCGGTTCATCAATGCCATCCGGATTGACAAGGCAACCATGCTCATGCGGGATCCCTATATGACGCTGACAGAGATCAGTGATGCCTGCGGATTTGAAAACATGCGCACTTTCCGCCGCGCCTTTTCACGCGAGACAGGCAGTCTTCCTGCGTCGTACATGAAATCCCTGCGTTCGTCCAGGGGCAGGAAACCTGATGGTGAGCCCCGGCTCCCGGTAGCCTGACCGCCCTGAGGGAACATCCATTCCCGGAACAGAACATCCGGGTGCGCCTTTTACCCTGTTTCCGTTTCTGATTCCGTCTATATTGAACCCGGATTTCAGGCTTTTAGGCCTGAAATCCGGGCTTTTTCAATTCCGCCGTAAAGCCGCACGCCGTGTGCACAGCCTTCGGTGCACCTGTCTGCGGAAGATATGAACCAACCGGGCTGTGCTGTACCTCTCAGAACATGTTTCACGGAAAAGGGTGCTCCGGCACACTGGTCTCCCACCTGTTTCCGCATCAGGCCCTGTCCGTTTCTCAGCCTTTGCCCTGCCGTTTCTGACGAAGTTGCTTCCGCATCCGGCCAGGCGCATGTGCTGTCAATTTCTCACCGCTTGTCCGGCATTTTTGCTATAATCCTCATTCTGTGCGCCAGACAGCAGAATCGGCTTTTCTGTTCTTTACAAACCTCCCGTCATCGGCTATAACCATGACGAATGAAGCCACGCTGTCCCCTGCACGAGGGGCAGACTGGTCAAACAGCTGTTTTGTCAAGGCTACTATGTTTCAGACCGCTGTCGGATTCCGGACGCTCAGCCGCCGGTGTCCGGAGAACCTCTGAGCCCGGGCATGGGTTCTGATTTTGTGTTCTCTCACAGATGATGAGCGGCGGTCCTTGCGGGTTTCTCAGGCGGTCACTTCCCTGGCCGCCGCAATGCACAAAGGAGGCGATAGCGGATTTTGAAGAATGTTTCTGTAAAAAAACGCATCGTACCTGAAAAAATATCTTGAGGAGGAACTTTTTATGAAGAAATTTCTGGCTGTTCTGATGGCTGCTGCCATGCTGCTGTCCATGACTTCCGCTTTTGCAGAGGGTGAGAAGACCACCCTCACCATGTGGTGCATTGCCACCGAAAGCGACGCAAACCGTCCCGCTTACGAGCAGGCTGTGGCCGAGTTCGAAGCCGCCCATCCCGACATCGACATCCAGTGGGAAGCTTTCGAGAACCAGTCCTACAAAACCAAGATCAAGTCTGCCATGTCTGATCCGGATTCCCTCCCGGACATCTTCTTCACCTGGGCCGGCGCCTTCCTGGGCGACTTCGCCGACATGGGCACCGCCTACTGCCTCGATGAAGCCTACAAGCCCTTCGCCGAGCAGCTGCCCGAGGTCATGCTGCAAAATGCTTCCTACGGCGGAAAGCACTACGGCGTGCCGCTGACCATGAACATCGTGACCCTGTTCGCCAACATGGACCTGCTGGCCCAGGTCGGCTGGGATCACGTTCCCCAGACCTATGAAGATCTGACCGCCTGCTGCGACGCGCTCGTAGCCGCCGGCATCACCCCCTTCGGCTGCGCCGGCAAGGAAACCTGGTGCGTGACCGAATATCTGGAGCCCATCATGGAAAAGACCATCGGCTATGAAGCTCTGAATGAGATCTTCGCCGGCCGGGCCACCTGGAACAACGAAGGCGTTGCGAACGCTGTGTCCACCTTCCAGGACATGATCAACAAGGGTTACTTCGATCCCAACGGCATGGCTCTGGGCAATGACGAAGTCAAGGCCAACTTCATCGCCGGCAAGTATGCTTTCTATCAGAACGGTTCCTGGAACTGCGGCGAAGTCAATGACGCCGAAGGCAATTTCCAGGTTGCCCTGTTCCCTGTGATGGATTCTGAAAAGGCCACCTATGGTCAGGTCATCGGCGGACCTTCCGACACCCTGGCTGTTTCTTCCCACTCCAAGAATGCCGATCTGGCTGCTCAGGCCGCTTTCGAACTGGGCCGCGCCATCTGCCACTACGGCTATCTGGCCGGTTCCGGACTGCCCGCCTGGACGCCCGACTATGACACCAGCGCTGTGAAGGCTCTCGTGTCTGACGTGGCCAAGATCGTGGCCGAGTCCGAAGGCATGGTGCTCTTCGGTGATACCGCCATGAGCGCTGACCCCGCCAACACCTATCTGGACTATGTTTCCCAGGTGTACGGCTGCGAAATCGACGGTGCCGGCTTCATCTCCGGCCTGGCTGCCGACCTGCAGTAATGCAGCACAAGAATCAATAAGCAAGGAGACGGCTCCCGCAGGCATATCCTGAGGGACCGTCTCCCTCTTTTTTCTGAAAGGGTGCACACAGAATGAAACGAACCATAGGGTACAAGATGAGTATTTTCGCTTTTCTGCTGCCCGCGCTGATGCTGTTCATCGGGGTTCTGATCGCCCCGATCATCATGTCCGGCTATTACAGCTTCTTCAACTGGAAAGTCGGCTATCCTCTCACAGATTTCATCGGCATCAAGAATTACGTGGAGCTGTTCACCAGCAAATCCATCGGCTTCCCCAAGGCGCTGGGCAATTCTCTCCTTCTGGCCTTCTTCTCCGTATTCATTCAGCTGCCCCTGGCTCTGCTCCTGGCACTGAAACTGGGCAAGAAAATTCCCGGAGAGCGCGCTTTTCTGTCCATCTATTTCATGCCCGTGCTGATCTCTACGGTCGTTATCGGCCAGCTCTGGGCAAAGATCTATAATCCGGAATATGGACTGCTCAATGTGGCGCTGCGCTCCCTGGGGCTCGACAGCTGGACAAGGATCTGGCTCGGCACCAAGGAAACCGCGCTTGGCGCGTGCTTTGTGCCGATTCTCTGGCAGTATGTGGGCTACCATATGCTGCTCATGTACGCTGGTGTCAAGGGCGTGCCGCAGGAACTGAACGAGGCGGCCATGCTGGACGGGTGCACAGAGGGACAGGTGAACCGTTACATCGTCATTCCCTATATCAAGCCCATCCTGCGCGTCAGCGTTATTTTCGCTGTCACCGGTTCTCTCAAGTCCTTCGACCTGATTTATGTTCTGACCAACGGCGGTCCTTTCCATGCCTCGGAAGTGCCAAGCACCCTGATGATCTCCATGCTTTTCCTCCGCAACCGCTACGGAATGGGAAGCACCATCGCCGTCATGCTGATCATTCTCTGCTTTGTCTTCTCGCTGCTGATCAGTCTTGCGTTCAAGGAGGACAAGTAATATGAGCACATATGCCAAGAGAAAGCATCCGGCTCCCCGGTATACGGTCGGCCAGAAATTCAAGCTGTCCACCATCCTCGTCTATGCAGGACTCATCATCTGGGCGGTCATCAGCCTGTTCCCTGTCTACTGGATGCTCACCTTCTCCCTCAAAAACAATGCGGAGATCTTCGGCGAGAACGTGGCAGGGCTTCCGAAGTACTGGCTGTGGAGCAACTACACCCAGGCCATGAACACCGGCCACATGTACGTGTACTTCTTCAACAGCGTCATCGTGGCGGC
>CACYNZ010000116.1 GCA_902775835.1 uncultured Eubacteriales bacterium
TGGACAGTGCGCGTGCCAGGGGAGCGCTTCCCATTCTGTGCACGCCGGTTTCCAGGCGCTTCTTTACCGGGGACGGCAGCATTCTCTATACGCATGGCGCCTATCCGCAGGCTATCCGGAAACTGGCCGAAACCGAGCAGGTGATCCTTTGCGATCTGGAAAATCTTACCCGCCGGCTCTATCTTGATCTGGGAGAAGAGAAGACGGCGGAACTCTTTGTGCGGCTCAGGCCTGGAGAGCATCCGGATTTTCCAGACGGACATGATGACAAGACGCATTTCAACGCTTATGGTGCCCGGTGCGTCGCGGAACTGGCAGTGAAGGATCTTAGGCGGCATGAGGAACTCAGGCCCTGGCTGAAACAGTGAGCACAGAAAGGAAGAGATGGACCTTGAACATCAGACGGTGGGCAGCTTTGCTGCTGATGATGAGCATTCTTTGCACGGCCGCTCAGGCGGAGATTGTGCCGATTCCCATGGATCAGGATATCATGGAGGAAGTGCAGGAAAAGTATTATGTTTCGGAAACGGAATATGAGGATCCCTCGATTCACGTGAAGCTGGAGTTCGGGGATTACCTGAATACCCGATACGTGGTTTCCAGAATCAAGATTGCCGATCCAAGCCAGATCCGCGCATATACCACCGGTGGAAAAAGCCTGGGCAAGTATCCGCAGTATGGCACGGATATTGCCAAGAAGGTGCACTCCGTATTCTGTCTGTCCGGTGACGTGGTGGCACTGACCATCACCAAAAAGGGACGGCATATTGAGCGCATGGGCAAGACCTGGCTCAGCAAGGCAGACGGTACAATTGACTGCATGATCGTCGATGACAAGGGTGATCTGCATGTGATCGAGCGTGCTACGGAAGAAGACATCGCTGCCTTTGAGGGCAACATTGTGTCCACCTATTCCTTCGGGCCTGTGCTGATCATGGACGGTGAGCAGCGCACGGACTTTTCCTATCGTGCCTCGGCCATAGGCGGAAAGAAGCCCGCGCAGAGGATCTGCATCGGACAGACCGGACCGCTGGAGTATATCGTGGTCTGCTGTGCCGGACCGGACCAGAAAAACGAGGATGGCAGCAAGTGCCGCGGACTGACCGTCAATGAGTTCGCTGACCTCGTCTACAGTGTGGGCGACGGTGATATCCAGATCGCATACAATCTCGACGGCGGCAGCAGTTCCTGGGTGGTTTTCCAGGAGCAAAAGGTGAACGCCTTCGGCAACCGCTCCAGGCGCGCGATCGCGGACGTGATCTATTTTGCCAGTGCCTATCAGGAAGACTGATGCCGGTCTTCCCTCATTAATCATTTCATTAGGAGGTTGACGCATGGCAGGACCGGATACCGTGATGCTTGCATGGCATGAGCTGGAGCTCGGCCTGTTTTTTCACTGGGACATTGAAGTCTTTCAGCCGGAATGGGACGGAACGCCAGAGCATCTGCCGGAACCGGACGTGTTCCGGCCATCAGCACTGGACATTGAACAGTGGATGGATACCGCTGTTTCATCCGGTGCCCGGTATGCCCTGATCACAGCCAAGCATGACACGGGATTCTGTCTCTGGCCCACCCGAGTGCATGACTATCATGTAGGGACGGCCGGATGTCCTGACATTGTCGGTCTGTTTGTGCATGCCTGCAGAGAGCGCGGCATTGTACCCGGCGTGTATTACAGTCTCGGGGGAAAGTACCTCGAAAAAATGTGCCGGGACGCTTCGGGAAACCTGGACCGGATCATGCTCAATGACCTGCTTGTACGCCAGCTCAACGAACTGTTGGACACATATGGCCCCTTCGGCGAAATCTGGTTTGACGGCGGAATCCGAAGAATGGACCTCGGCGGTCCCAATCTGGTGGAACTGATCCGGACAAAAGCTGCAGATACCGTCATCTTCGGCGGATGCCCCGGTATGGATCATGTGCTGAGATGGTCGGGAAGCGAGCAGGGGATTGCCCTGCCTGATACCTGGTCCACATCGCACTGGCGCAGTGAACCCTGGGGCAATATCACCTGTGACGCTCCGGGAAGCAGTGAGGACGAGGTCTGGGCGCCGGTGGAAGTAGACACGCCGATCCGGGAAAACCTGTGCGCATGGATGAGCGGTTGGTTCTGGAAAGCAGGCGAGGAACATCTGACCGTTCCGGAAACAATCCTGTTTGAACGCTATCTGACCAGCGTAGGCCGGAACAGCAATATGCTCATCGGCGTGACACCGGATACCCGGGGACAGATACCGGAAGACGAATGTCGATCGCTTACCGGTCTCGGGCGGCGGGTGCGCGAAGCCTTTTCGGCACCCGCGGGCATATCGGAAACCATGACAGGCACGAGCATGGAAATCCGTTTCCCGGAAATGATGGATCTTGAATATGTGGACATATGGGAAGATCAGACCCTGGGACAGCATGTCCTTGAGTTTGCCGTGGAAATCCTGTGGCCGAAATCCTGGTGCACGGAGGGTGAACGATGGATTGAGGTTTTCCGCGGAAAGAGCATAGGGCACAGACGGATCGTACCTCTTGGCATCATACGTGCCGAAGCTGTAAGGGTACGCATTCTGTCCTGGAAAGGCGAAGCGGTGCTGCGCTGTTTCCGGGCATTTGGAAGCAGAAGTCTTCAGGAGGAAAAGAAATCGTGAAACGGTTCATGGCGCTGCTCTGCGTGCTGATGATGATTCCTGCAGCGGTAAGCGCGGAAATCATGCTGCGCGCGGGAGGAAGCTTTGCCTTTGCGCTGGACAGTCAGGGCCAGTTGTGGGGCTGGGGCGACAATACCAAGGGACAGCTGGGCAACGGAAGCAAGAAACGTGCCTTTTTCCCGGATACACAGGCCGGGCAGGGGCTGGACGGGCAGGAGATCCTGGACATTCAGTGCGGCAATGAGAATACGCTGTATTTGATGAAGGACGGCTCCGTGTACACCTCCGGGCCGAACAACTACGGTCAGCAGGGTAATGGCAAAAGCAATGCCTACAATTATGTTCCCGAAAAGATCGAGGGACTTGAGCATATTGTCCAGATTTCATCCGGTTACGGACACTGTCTGGCACTGGATGAAAACGGTCATGTCTTTGCCTGGGGCCGGAATAACCTGGGGCAGTGCGGCGTCGGGAAAAACCGCGCCGTAAACAAGCCGGAGCAGCTGGAACTGGAGCACATAACTTCAATTGTGTGCGGCGGGAAATACTGTGTGGCAATGGATGAAAACGGCCGGGTGTTCGGCTGGGGATCCAATGATCAGGGACAGCTGCTGGACACAGGCAGAAACAAAAAGGTGCTTTCTCCCGTGGAGCTTGCGCTGGACTTCAGGCCGGTTCAGCTTGCATGCGGCGGAAGCACCACATACGCCCTGGACGAGGAAGGCAGCGTATGGGCCTGGGGCCGGAACAACTATCTGCAGCTGGGCACTAAGTCTGTGCGCAACGCGAGCAAGGTCCCTGTCCGGGTGGAACTGCCGGAGAACACGGAAGTGCGCGAAGTGTACGCGTACAACACACATTCCGGTGTGATGACCACGGACGGGCAGATCATCCAGTGGGGCATGACGCGCTGCGGACAGCTGGGAAGCGGCAAGCATCCGACTTCCTCTCTGCCTACCCTGTGTGAGCTGGATCAGAAGGCTATCGCCTTTGATGTGGGTTCTTCCGGTTCCTATGTGATGCTGGAAGACGGAAGCATTCTGGCCTGCGGATACGGTGAGGTGGGTCAGACCGGTGCTTTCCGGCGCAAGACAGCATATGTGTATGTTTGGACAAGCAACGGTCTCAATGCAGTGACCGGAACATGGGTGGATCCGAAAAATGATTAAAAAGACGCTGACATTGATCCTGGTCCTGAGTCTGATTCTGATGCCTATGCAAGGCATGGGGGAAGTCATGCTTCGCCTCGGCGGAGCCTATGACCTGGCCGTGGACGATCAGGGCAATATCTGGGGCTGGGGCGACAATACCCGGGCGCAGCTGGGTAATGGCGGAGGCGGGAAGGTTTTCTTTCCGGAAAAAGCAGCCGTCGGACTGGATGGAAACGACATTCTGGACATTCAGTGCGGAAATGTGGGCACGCTGTTTCTGTTAAAGGACGGCTCCGTATTTGTCTGCGGAAGCAATGAATACGGCCAGACGGGCCTGAACAACGGCAAAGGGAAGGAAACGCTGCCGGTCAGGATTCCTGGGCTTGAGAACATCGTTCAGGTGTCCTGCGGCTGGGGACACTGCCTGGCCCTGACCGGAGACGGGCATGTATACAGCTGGGGCCGGAACAACATGGGACAGCTGGGCGTCGGGGACAGGAAAAACCGGCCGGAACCCGTGCTGCTTTCCCTGGAGCATATTGTCCAGATCGAGTGCGGCGGCAAGTTCTGCATGGCCATGGACGCGGAAGGCAAACTGTTCGGCTGGGGCGCCAATGACTACGGTCAGCTCGCCGGCGCATCGAAGAGCAAGTGGGTTGGTGAACCGGTGGAACTTCCGCTGAATAACAAGTTTTCTTCCGTATGCTGCGGCGGAGGCAGCGTATATGGTCTGTGTCCTGACGGCAGCATTCTGTCCTGGGGTCAAAATGACTATCTTCAGCTGGGGCGGAAGACCCGAGGCGCTTTCACACCGGAAGCTGGCGAGGTGGAGCTGCCGGAGGGTGTGCAGATCAAAACCCTTCAGGCGTATAACGGCCACGTTTCCCTGCTGGATACACAGGGACGCCTGTTTGTCTGGGGCTGTCTGGCTCACGGACAGGCAAATACAGGGAAGCGTCCCTCCAAATCACTGCCCGTGGAAGCGACGCCGGATGCACCGGTCCTCATGGCAGCCGTTGGGTCTGTGCAGTCGGCCGCCGTGCTGGAAAATGGGCGCGTGGTGACCATCGGAGGAAGTGAATACGGACAGAGCGGTGCTTTCAGCAAAGGCATCTATTATGTGACAACCTGGGCGGATACGGAACTGGATCTGCTCAGTCAGTAGAACACGGATACGGAAGGAATGGATTCATGGTGAAATGTTGCGTACGTTTTTGGGCTGCATCACTTCTGATCTTCATGTTTGCATGCTCCGGAATGCATTTGGATGCGTCTGCTCTTCATGCGGAAGCAGAAGAAGCCGAAACGATTACGATTTCCTTTGTGGGGGACTGCTCCATCGGGGACTCACTCAAGCAGAGGGGCCTTTCGTCAAGCCTCACCAGTCAGGTGAAGGAACATGGATTTGACTGGCTCTTTGAGACTGTACGCCCCTATTTTGAAGCGGATGACCTGACAGTGGCCAATCTGGAAGTGGTGCTCAGCGATTACAATGAGCCGAAATATCCGCTGAAGACCTACAATCTGATTGCACCTTCCGAACACCGTGAGATTCTCTCCTGCAGCGGAATTGACGCGGTCAACACGGTGAACAATCACTGTGTGGACTTCAATTACAAAGGGTACCGGGATACGCTGCAGAATCTTGAGGAAGCCGGTATCCTGCATTTTGGGTCTCTGAATGCCACACGGGACACCAACCGCTTTGTGGATCATGTAATCCATGAGATCAAGGGCGTGACGTTCGGGTTCATGGGGTATTCCTATCCCTCCAATTCCGATCTCAAGCTGATTCAGGGAGAGATTCAGGAGCTCAGGGATGCGGGCTGCGATATTGTGGTGGTCAGTCTGCACTGGGGCAAGGAAACCAAGCCGAATCCCCAGGCAAACCAGTTCAATTATGCCCAAAAGGTGCTGGATGCCGGAGCGGATATGATCTGGGGACATCATCCGCATGTGCTTCAGCCGGTCTATTTCTACAACGGAAAGCCTGTTCTGTTCTCCACCGGGAATTTCGTGTTCGGCACGATTTCCAAGCTTGATCCTGCCACCGGCATTTTTCAGCTTTCCTGGGAAAAAACTGGAGATGGTGCCCGTCTCGCCTCCCTGTCCATGATTCCATGCCAGACCCAGCGCGGCGGAGAGTATCAGCCTATTGTGCTAGAGGATGCGGATGATAAGGAAAATTGTCTGAAGCATGTAATAGGCAAGGCGAAGAAAGGGTTTGTGGAACTGCCGGAAGGCTTTGAAAAAACAGGCACTGTCTATATTGACAGCGAAGGAAATCTTGAGATCGGAGAATAAAGCCTATGACCATTGCGCAGGAGATGCACGAGGAATTCGGGATTCTCGGCATCCGCTGTCATACTGACGGCCAGGAAGTCTTAACCGAGCTGTTTGATGACACATGCAGGCGGAATGTGTATTCGGCCAGCAAATCCTTTACATCCATAGCCGTGGGGTTTGCTGTGCAGGAGGGCATGCTCCGGCTGGATGAAAAACTCACGGATGTGTTTGCCGGATCGCTTCCTGATGATGTACCCTTCCAGCTGGAGGCAGCCCGGGTTCGAGATCTGCTGACCATGGGACTCGGACAGAGCGGAAGCCATCTGATGGGCGCGGAGCGTCCGGACCTGCGCTCTGATGACTGGATGCGCCTTGCTCTGTCTTACCCGTTTTCCGATATGCCGGGCACGGTTTTCCGCTACAGCAACGTGGGGCCCTATCTAGCAGGCAGGCTGGTGGAACAGCGCAGCGGTGAGGATCTTGTGGATTTTCTCATGCCACGGCTGTTCGAGCCACTGGATATTCCGCGGCCGACCTGGGAAACGGATCATCAGGGACATACTTTTGGCGCAGGCGGGTTGATGCTGAACATCCATGAAATGCACAAAGTCGGTGTCTGCCTGCTGCAAAACGGCGTATGGAATGGACGGCAGGTGATTCCGCAGGCGTGGATCCGGGAAGCATCCGCTGTCCAGATCCGGAACAGGAATATCGAATACGGGTATCTGTTCTGGCGTGGTGCAAGAGGTTCTTATCGTGCTGATGGAAAATACGGCCAGCTGATCATCGTCTGTCCGGAGCTGAACTCCGTGGTCACCGTGGTATCCGAATGCCATCGGGATGGTCTCGTGCAGGCACTTGAGAACCGGATTTTCCCAGTACTTGAAGCATCAAGGAGTCTCGTATGAATGAAGTCAAGCGCAGGATTCAGTCGCTGAAACGCGCCTATCGCGACGACGGGTTTCACGGACTGAAAATCCTATGGGAACGGCAGTGGATTCGGCTGCTGAGTTATCCCCAGATCCATCAGATGAACCTGCGGCACCGTGCCGCAGATGCCCAGTATCAGACGTGGTTCATGGAAATGCGGCCTGGAGAGGAAGAGCGTCGCGTTCAGGCTGAACGGGCATTTTCTCAGGAAGTTTCCTTTCTGATCCCGGTCTATAACACGCGTCCGGATCTTCTCGAAGCCCTGGTTGAAAGCTTTCTCGGTCAGACCTGTCCCAGGTGGCAGGCCTGCTTTTATGACGGCGCAAGCACGGATGTGAAAACGCTGGAACTGCTCAGGACCCTGGAAGAGCGTGACCCGAGACTGCATGTGCAGTTCGGCCACCGGAATCTCGGCATATCAGGGAATACAAATGAAGCTCTGAAAATGGTCACAACACCTGTGATTGCCCTTTGCGACCATGACGACATCCTGGCAGAGGATGCAGTGTACTGGATTCTGGATGCCTGTGAACGGGGAGCGGATTTCTTCTACTCCGATGAGGACAAGTGCAATGCCGACGGCACCGTGCTGTTTGATCCGCACATGAAGACGGATTTCAGCCCGGATGCGCTGCGTGCCGGAAACTATATCTGCCATGTGATGGGCATGAGTACAGAACTGATCCGGGATCTCGGCGGGCTGAGAAGCGAATGCGACGGAAGCCAGGATCATGATCTGGCCCTGAGGGCGACAGAAAAGGCCGTCTGCATTGCCCACATCCCGAGGGTGCTTTATCACTGGAGAATGCTAAATACTTCCTATTCCCATGCTTCCCAGGAACGCTGTGCCCTGGCTGCCCTCAAAAGCGTCCAGGATCAGCTGGAAAGACTGGACATGAAGGCAAGGGCGGACATGGTGGAGCTCAATCCTGTCATCACCTATGAGATATCCGAAAACACCGATGTTTCCCTGATTCTTCACGGACATGAAGCCGGGCTCGACAGGCGCTGGCTGAAGAAGCTTCTGGAAAGGACAGGGCAGAGCTGCAGGTGGTTCCGTGAAATCATCCTTGTGGGATGCGATGTTCCCGCCGGTATACCTGCCTCGATTCCAATAAAATCCGCTGCAACACTCAATGCGGCGGCATCGGCAGCAGGCGGAAAGCTGCTTCTGTTTCTTGAAAGCGGTACACTTCCCGTATTTGATCTGAAATGGCTAGATGGCCTGGTCATGTACGCCACAAGGCCGTGGCTCGGCTGTGTGGGCGGCGGTATAGTGGACCAGAAAAACAATTATCTGATGTGCGGCTATGCGGTGAATGTGCCGGGCTGTGCGCTTCCGCGTTTCCGGGGAGAAAACCGGATGGGTGCCACCTATCAGCTCTATGACCGGAAAGTTCAGGATGTCACTGCCGTTTCATCTGCCTGTCTGATGATCCGCAGGGATCTGTTCCTTTCCATGGGCGGGTTTGGAGAATTCCGTTCTGACCTGCGCAGTGTCTCCCTGGGCATGCAGTGCATGGCACATGGACTGTACAATGCCGTGATCCCGGATTCTGTCATGCGTCAGCGGCATCCGGAAAAGGGAATCGTCACGCTTCCTTATCCGGATGTGGACTGCCGTCTGTTCAAAAGTCTGTACGGTGAGCATCCCATGGAGCATTTCTACAGCCCGCATTTTGAGCGGGAAGTGGGTAGCATGACGATCGATTTTCAGCGTCATGAGCAGCCGGGCACCATGCTGACACGGTTTGACGGTTAGTACACTTATAGACATTTGCAAAACTTTTCCAGAAATATTGCAATAATATGAACTTCTGATATAATTCAAAAAGGATTTCATTAATCTTAGCAGGAGGTTCCTGATTTATGAAACGTATTCTCGCTGTTATCATGCTTGTCATGATGCTGTTCACCGCCGCTTCAGCTGAAACCAAGGCAGATCCGAATGAAAACCGGAATATTCAGCTTGC
The DNA here is from genome assembly GCA_902775835.1 of uncultured Eubacteriales bacterium. The sequence continues at coordinate 8,986 of CACYNZ010000116.1, forward strand.
TGAAGTGAGCGATCATACAGCGCCTGCGGGTGAGAGCCCAACCACTGGCCGCCAGCTTGCTGATCTTGAGATTCCCAAGGGTGCTGCCGGACTTGCAGTTACCGGCAGATACATGCCCATGATGGTGCAGATTTCCAACCCCCTCGATGACAAGACCAAGGCTTCCGGCTGCGGCAATCGTTCGCCCTGGGGTCTTCAGTATGCTGATGTAATCTATGAACTTCAGCTGCATGTCAATGGCGAAACCCGTATGAGCGCTCTGTTCTCGGATATCATTCCGGAAGCAGTGGGACCGATCCGTTCCGCACGTATGGGAAATGTGTGGCTCCGCGAAGAATGGGACTGCGGTTTCATGTATTATGGTCAGCAGGAATACAAGCAGACCAACGTCATTGACGCGTTCCGTGATCTGGGGGCTGACAACAAGGGTCTGCTGTTCCCCGGTACCGTGGGTTCCGGCAAGCCCTGGAAGTCCTATTATGAGACCTATGTCAGCAAGCGTCTGCATAATTCCCAGCTGAAAAAGCCCAATCATGTCAGCGGCAATGCGGCTGAGATTTCCAAGATGATTGACCCTGTCATGCAGGCCACCAATCACACCTGGCTGTTCACCGATGAAAAGTACACCGGCGGCGATTCCGGCGTAAAGGTATATGTGAACTGGGGACGCAAAGATACCAACTCCTATTTCACCTATGACGCTGACAAGGATGCGTATATCCGCAGCGTGGAAAGCGCAGCCAAGAAAAGCAAGCCTGTGGTCTGGGCAGAACTTGAATCCCAGGAACCCTTCACGTTCAACAACGTGATTATCCAGTGGGCACCCACTGTCTTCCTGGGCAATGACGCGCCTGTTGTGGGCAATGTGAAAACCACCATCAAGAACACCAAGGGACAGACTGTGAGCTTTGACGGCGAAGGAAACGCGGAAATCTTCATGAACGGCCGTCATATTGCGGGATACTGGAAGCGCCTTGGCATGAACCAGCGTACTGTTTTCTACGATGAAAACGGTCAGGAGATTCAGTTCCAGCGCGGAACCACGTTTATCGTGCAGATGAACACCGAAAAGGAAGTTATCTACGAGTAAGCATTCCGGACGGCTGCCAGACGGCAGCCGTTTTTTTTTTTT
>CACYNZ010000117.1 GCA_902775835.1 uncultured Eubacteriales bacterium
AGAGGATCGTAACCGCTGTTCTTGATGAAGTCCTGCACGTCCTGTATGGTATCCATATAGAAGCAGTCCAGGATGATTCCGTAGTAGGCAAACGGGCCATACCGCTTTACTGTCAGGTGCGCACGGTCGAGCAGGATATCCGAGAGCCAGGGCGGCAGATGAAGCCCGATGCAAATGGCGACAACCTGATCCAGATTGTATTGCTTCCGTTCTTCTGTACGCAGCCGGAGAAGCGTACTCCTCGAAATGGGGATTCTGCCGACCAGCTCATCCACCGTACAGCGCCCTTTCATGATGTAGGCCAATGCGCCGTGGAAGGAAAGCGGCATTTCGTCTACCAGACGGTCAGCAGCCCTCTGCATATCCTTGATAGTCATCTTGCCGCTGAGGTCCAGGAACTTGAAGGCGTTTTCAACGGCCTCCTTGCTGTTCATCTGACCAAAGATATAGACATATCGGTGATCCCCGATATACGTCTTGGAAAACCGGAGGCTGACCCTGTCGATGTGTGCGTTGGCCCAGCCGGAAAGGCGTGCACCGTAGGTTGTATGAATCACGTTATCGGATTCGCAGTACACAACGTGTCCATCCACATAGGCGAACTTGCCGGACTGCATGATTCTCTTGAATTCCTTATCTTTTTTGTACAGCAGCGAGACGGATTTCCTGTCGATCACGTAGGTTCCATCGCCGGAACAACTGCCGATATCAGAAAAAGCGAATGGAACGATGTAGTGGCCATCCACGAAGTTCAGTGCGCCGAGGGCGGCGATGTAGCCAAGCTGGATCATCCGTGCCCGGACGCTGGCTTTGGACAGGACATACTCATCAGCGATCTTCCGGGCGACATACTCATACCTGCGCCCATCGTGATCATAGTAGCCATCCTTCCGCTTGCCTTCAAAAGCATCCTTGTAAAGGCTATCCACCGTCTGCAGCATAAATGACTTGGGCAGCAGAAGCCCATAGCTGCCGTACCGGGCTTGATACTCCATGAAGTATGTGGGATCAGCTGTATCCTTATCCTTGATGGCGGAGCGCCTGACCTTTTTCAGCTGCTTCAGGTCGTTGTTGTGCATGTCCTGGAGACGGTAGAACAGATAGTGCCACTCGAAATGGATGCACTCATGGTAGATATCCAGGTCGTTTCCCATACCGCCTTCCGTATGCGTGTTGATGACGATTGTGTTGGCGGGCACGTGCTCTTCAACCGGTGGAGGATCGTCATGCTCTCCCGGCGCGCGGTCAGGCTGGACCAGAACAGTGCCCTCGTGGAAGAATATAATGCTCCGGGTATCTCCACGCTTATGCAAGGGCAGGCTGATCACGGAAAGGTGCATCTTTTCTGTTAGAGCGTGTGGGCGGCGCAGCTTCTGGTCCTTGGCAGCGTCAGGACAACGCTCAGCCCAGAGCTCCTCAGCGTATTCATCGATCTCGTCCCTGCGGAGGATGGGAACGAGATATTTGTCCAGTTTCCATTCACCTTCATGTTCCGGCTTGCTCTCCAGCAGGCCGATGCGCTCAAACTCGCATTCCTCTTCATCCTCGCAGAAACTGAACCACAGTTCTACATAAAAGGAATAGAAATCTGTATCAACACCAGCGGGTGTCTCCACGCGCAACTCCACGCGCAGGTCAATGTCGATCAGGAAATCGCATTGGTTCAGCCGCCAGTAGCTAAATCGTCGAAAGCAGCACTCACCGGGGATGATGCGCTCAGATTTGACGGGAACGCCTACGATCTCTGTGATTTCGCCGTCTACCAGCCGCTTGTTCAGCTCCTGGATGATGTAATCCTTGTAATGCTTCATCAGGTAATCGTCCATGTTCTGTACTTTGGGAACAAGGACGGTCTTGGGCTTTCGGGGCTTTTCAGGCTCAGAGTCGTCATCCTCTTCATCTGTGGAAGCGGCAACCTGGGATTCTTCCTCTTCCAGTTCTTCTTCCATGAGGATATCGTCTTTCTTTTTCATTGGGGCACCTCCTGTGCTGTGGTCGTAGTACTATTGATACATGGGGCTGGGCATCGGAACGGTCTCGCACCGATCGTTTGCCATGTGCAGATCACCCATGAGGCAAGCGTTGAAGATGGCACGGTTTCCAAACCGCCTGCGTATATCGTCAATGGCGTCGTCCAGGTCTTTCTGTTTTCCCCTGGGGACGTAGTCGTTGAAGATGTCCAGTTGCACCGGCGCGGACTCGCTGATCGGGTTGATCCCTCGGATAGTCAGTGCCCGGACAGGTTTCTGCCAGGTATAACGCATTCGGAACAGATCAAATCCCGCACAAGCAATCTCATAGGGACTCTGGGAGGGATAGACCAGCGGTGTCTGCCACTGACACCAGCCCAGGTCCTTGTCCCGGACAGATACCTGCACTGCCTTGGCCTGAATCTCATTGACCCGGAGGCGATGGCCTACGTCCTGGGCCAGCTCCAGCAGCACCAGCCAAACCTCATAATTGCTCTCGAGATCGCGGGTACAAGTGATGCCATGGCCGACACTCTTGACCGGAGGGACATACCCGCTGGGCATCACCTGAGCGCCATCTGTACCGTTGGCAAACTGATACAGCATGATGCCGTTTTTGCCAAGCTTCTGATAAATCAGTCGTGGGTCGGCATTGGCCAGGTCGCCAATGGTCTGGCAACCCAGCAAGGTCAGCTTCCTTGTTGTGGCGGGTCCCACATACAGCAGGTCGGATACGGGCAGCGGCCATACCTTTTCCTTATACTCTGTGTGGGGGATGACGGTGACTGCGTTGGGCTTTTTCATGTCGCTGCCGAGCTTAGCAAAGATCTTAGAAAAGCTGACGCCGATGGAAACGGTGAGTCCGGTTTCGCTTTCCACGGTTTTGCGGATTTCCTCTGCGGTCTGAAAGCCAATTCCCTCCACATCGTTCGTGAAGGGAAGCTGTATCCAGTTCTCGTCCATACCGAAGGGCTCGATGATTTCAGAGTAACGCTGGTAGATACGCCGCACGATTCGAGAATACTTCAGGTACAAATCGTAATGCGGGTCTACCATGATCAGGCCGGGGCACGCCTGCTTTGCTTGCCAGTTGGCCATGCCCGTCTTCACTCCGCTGCGCTTGGCGGGGTAGCTGGCTGTCAGCACGATGCCATGTCGGTTCTCCGTCGAGCCACAAACCGCTACCTTCTTTCCCTTGAGCTGGGGCTGCTCGTTCATCTCCACGCTGGCATAAAAGCAGTTCAGGTCGCTGTGCAGGATTACGCTCATCCATCATCCCTCCTCCGGCACGGTGTCAGATTTCCCAATGGAGCGGTGCCTTACGCCGGAAGGATAGCATAAAAATATTATCCGATCAACAGCCTATTGCGAACATATGTACCACTGATAAAATTTAATATTTCGGCATCCGCAAATCGAAAAGAATAAATATTTTATCCGTTTGGTATTGCAAATGCTCGTATCTTGTGATATGATACATACACCGACCCATGTGAGGAGGATTCCGTATGAAGAAGCTAACAGGCGGAAACATCACCACGATTGCAGAAGCGAAGGAAGCCAGTACGCTTGCCTTCAATAAGAAGCAGTATGGTGATCTGATTCATGCCCGGCGTACCCATCTGGGATTGTCCCAGGCGCAGCTTGCCCAGAAGCTGGGGGTTCAGAAGGCATATGTGACGCACTGGGAAGCTGGCCGCTCACGTCCGGACCTGAATCTTATCCCCATGCTCTGCAATGAACTGGGCATCAGCATTGCGGCTTTCTTCAATGCTCCAGCCAGCGCCGACAGCCTGTCTGAGGCAGAGCAGCGGCATATAGAGGAATACCGGAGCATCAGTGCTCGGGACCGCCTTATACTTGACACTACTCTTTCGAAGATGGCAGAGATTGCCATGACGGAGCTGTGGGACCGGTGCAGGACCCAGTTCCATGTCATCTACCACAACTATCAACAGGCGGCTGCCGGTTCCGGTATTATGTTGGAAGCGGAAGACTCCGGAGAACCTGTTTTTATTAGGAATACGTGGGAATCTGACCGCGCCGATGAGATTGTTACTGTCAACGGCGCATCTATGGAACCTGATTTTCATGACGGCCAAGATGTATATGTCGAACACACGCGGGATTTGGAAATCGGCGAGATCGGCTTGTTTGTCATCAATGGCGATGGTTTCATTAAGCAATATCAGGGCGATCACCTCCATTCCCTGAATCCGGAGTACGACGATATTCAACTCCATGAGTTCGACGACGCGCATACTGTTGGCAGAGTACTCGGTGTGGTGAATAAGAGCGATTATCCCACCAGAGAAGAGCAAGCTGTTCTGGACGAGATTCAGCGGGAAAAGAAGTAAAAGGCCTGAAGATATGATAGATTTTTCTGAACGGGAGCACCGTTCGGCTTATTTTCTGCACCTTTTTGGAGGCGATTGCGATGGCGGAGGCTGTCAAATACAAGAAGGAATACATTGAGGTGGAAGTCCACTTCGCTGCTGACGGAACCATGCTTCCCCGTGTCATCGAATGGGAAGACGGTCACAAGTATGAGATCGACCGCGTGCTGAAGATTCAGCCCGCCCCGGCGATGAAAGCTGGTGGTCAGGGTGACAGGTATACGGTCATGATCGGTGGACAGCAGCGGTACTTGTTTTTTGAGCACAGTCCCGAATACGGGAACGAGAAAATTGGCAAATGGTTTGTAGAAAGGCGGGTGGGATAGATGCCGAAGGTATCCGATGTTCCTCAGCGTATTCTGAGATACATCTCTGATTATGATGGGCAGCATGGATTCTCTCCGACAATCCGCGAGATCTGTGCGGGAATTGGCATCTGCTCCTCCAGCACCGTGCACCGGCATGTGAACAAGCTGAAAGAGCAAGGTATCCTGATAGAGACGAAACCTGGCTGCCCTCGGTCACTGGCGATCAGCAGCACTGTGAATCTCGATACAACCGTGATTGAAGCAAAACACCTATGCCTGCAGACATCGGACGGTGGCACTCTGATCCTGGACTGCAAGGAAGTCAACGGTCGGCTTGAGTTCAACGGACCGATTAAGGCCACCGGTCTGCATAACGCACAGTCGAAGGTCATAGCCTGCCGGGAGCTGGACGAGGACGCTTACTACGAAGCCATGGTCATGTGAGGTGAGACGGATGGAGAATGAAGTCAGGGTGAAGGTCGTACCCAGGAGCAAGCGCGTGGCTTTCACTGGTTACCGGCCACAGAAGATGCCCTTTGGGTTTGACGAGCAGGATGAGCGCTGCGTTGATTTCAAGAAGCGCCTGCACGACACAATAGAGAGTTTCATCTGGCAAGGCTATCAGCATTTCATCTCCGGCGGCGCACTCGGGATGGATATGTATGCAGCAGAAGCGGTGCTGGACTTAAAGAAGCAGTACCCGGAAATCATGCTGGAGATGGTATCACCGTTTGACACCCAGGCCGCGAAGTGGGCACCGGAGTATCGCCAGCGGCATGACGCGCTGTTCGACAAGGCGGATATCGTCACAGCAACAGGGCACCAGTACACAAAGTCATGTATGTTTGCTCGGAACAGATACCTTGTGGATAATGCAGATATGCTGCTGGCAGCCTACGACGGTCAGCCAGGGGGCACACAGATGACGGTGCAGTATGCCAGGCAGATGGGGATTCAGGTGTGCATGATACCACCTGTTACTTCCAAATAGCATAGGCACCGTGCCAATTTAGAGCCGTGGACAACGCTTCCACGGCTTTTGCGTATCTGAAAGCTAAAATTGCGTAACTGCACATTTTTGTGTTGCGATTTTTGATGAACTCCTGTATAATAATCATGTCTGTCAAACTCTGTCGTGAGAAATGAGAGGGCATTATGAAGGATATCAGCTATAAACCACTTTGGAAGCTATTGATTGACAAAGACCTCAGTAAAAAAGAGCTTGCATCAGTGGCAGGCGTCAGTCAATCATCAGTAGCCAAAATGAGCCGTGGCGAAACCATCAGCATGGATGTGATTCTCAGGATATGTACCGCACTCGACTGTGACATCGGCGATATCTGCGAGGCTATTCCAGCAAAGCAAACTGAGCCATCAATTTGAGGAGGATGCAAAAATGAAATCCGTTGCTGAACTCTGCAAACCGCGCGCCAGCGTCTTTGTCGACACCACCCGTGACGATGTTCTGAACCTCAGCGATCTCGTCGAAGGCCGCATTGACGCGGAACATTTCTTTGACGAGAACTTCAAAACGCGCGGCATGGACATCCTCTTCAATACCGCTTTCGCACGTTTTGAAGGCAAATCCGCAACCGGAGTCATCAAGCTGACTCAGGCCATGGGCGGCGGTAAAACGCACAATATGCTGGCTTTGGCGTTGCTCTCTCAGAATCCTGCTCTCCGTAAAAAGATTCTGGGCCGTGCTTATGAGAGCATCGGCGAAATCAAAGTCATTGCTTTCTCTGGTCGTGAAAGTGACGCAGAGTTTGGTATTTGGGGCAGTCTAGCGGAGCAGCTTGGCAAGAAAGATGCGTTTGCGTCTTATTATTCTCCTTTGCGTGCGCCAGGAGAATCCGCTTGGATTACCTTACTGCAGGGGCAAAAGACGCTGATCCTGCTGGACGAGCTTCCTCCATATCTGGAGAATGCCCGTTCCATTGCAGTAGGCAATTCTGATCTTTGCCAGGTAACGATAACCGCTCTCTCCAACCTGTTCAGCGCCCTCGGCAAAGAACAGCTTGCGAACGTGTGTCTGGTGTTCTCTGATCTGAAGGCCACCTATGAATCAGGCAGTGCCCTGCTCCAGTCCTCCTTCAAAGAGCTGGAAAACGAAGCAAGCCGCATCGCGCTCAACATTGAGCCGGTGGCGCTCAACTCTGACGAAATCTACGACATACTCCGCAAACGACTGTTTGAGACTTTCCCGTCATCCGGCAGTGAAGATGTTATCGACGTTGCAAAGGCTTTCAAGGACGCCGTAGCCCGCGCAGGCAAATCTGGTCTGACTTCTTATTCTCCTGAGAAAGTATTCGTGGGTGTGCGGGACTCGTATCCCTTCCATCCCTCCATCAAAGATCTCTACGCCCGTTTCAAAGAGAACCAGGGCTTTCAGCAGACCCGCGGGCTCATCCGGCTGATGCGTCAGATTATCCGCCAGTTCTATGAGAGCGGAGCCGCTCAGAGTGCCTATCTGGTAAACGTTTTTGATGTCGATCTCAATAGCCAGATGATGCTCAACATGATCAAGGAGATCAAGCCGTCCCTTGACAACGCCATTAACCACGATATTGCGCAGCACGGGAAAGCAGTAGCGGAAACCATCGACGCCCAGTATGAGGCGGATTTCCACTATCCTTATGCCCAGACCGTAGCCAAGCTCCTTCTGATCTCTTCCCTCAATGAAACGACCCATGGCCTGCAGGGATTGAACGATTCCGACATACTGGGCTATCTCTGCGTGCCCGGACTGGACATGAACCAGTTCAAAAAGGTGCTGGAAGAAATCAAAGGCCAGTGCTGGTATCTGAAAATGGATAACCGTGGCCGGTTCTATTTCCAGAACACCAAGAACATGGTCGCGGAAATGAATACGCTGGTGGACAGCTATTCGGATGAGCAGGCCCGTAAGGATCTGCGTAAGTTCCTGGAGCAGTCCTTTGCGCCGAAGCTGAAGAAATGCTATGAGCTGCTCTATGTTATGCCTGCCATCGATGAGATCAGCCTGGATATGAACAAAGTTGCGCTGGTCATCTATGAGCCTTTCGAGGGCAGCGGCATGCATCCCGATCTGGAAGCCTTCTACCGCAACGCTCCTTTCAAGAATCGTGTGATGTTCCTGACTGGTCAGCGCAGCATCATGAAGAAGCTGTTTGATAACAGCAAGCGACTGTCTGCCATCCGTCAGATCATCGCTGGTATGGAAGCTGAGCATGTTTCCGAATCAGACCAGCAATACAAAGAAGCGCTGGCGCAGCAGGACAAAGCCCTGACCGCTCTGCTCTCCACCATCCGCGAGACCTTCATCACACTGTATTATCCTGCCAAGGGCGGCCTGACCAGCGATGACTTTAAGCTGGAATTCGCCCAGAATAAATTCAACGGCGAAGATCAGATCGTCAAGACCCTGGCCGAAGCGCAGAAGTTCCAGGACTACTCATCTGACGAGCGTTTCCTGGAGACGCTTCGCAAAAAGTGTGAGGCCCGTATTTTCACCCAGCAGGAGATGACCTGGAATCAGATTCTGGAACGCGCAGCCACCGAAGTCTCCTGGCAGTGGTATCATCCCGACCAGATGGGCCAGCTGAAAAAAGACTGCCTCAACCGTGACAAGTGGCGTGAAATCGGCGGCTATCTGCAGAAGGGACCGTTTGCCAAAGAACCCACGGAGGTATCCGTGGAGCAGCTTTCTTATTCCGCAGAAACCGGCGAATTTACCTTGAAAGTACGCGGAGTCTATGGTAATACTGTCTACTACGACGTGGGGGCAGAACCCACGGAAGCCTCCGCTGTCGCGTCGAATCCCTTCGTGACGAAGGAGACCGATCTGTGGTTCCTGTGCGTGGATCAGTCTCATGACGATCCGCATCCTACCGGCGAGCCCAAGCATTTCATGTGCAGTGTGCCCCTGCGTTACGAACAGCGAGGCGCGGCCCAGGGCAATGTGATGCAGCTGGCAACGCATCCGGGCTTTGAGGTGCGCTATACCACGGACGGCTCCAATCCGAAGGAATCCGGCGGCAAATACACCGGTGAGTTCGTGATCCCCAAGGGCTGCAAGTTCGTGCGCACAGCGGTGTACAACAACGGCGTACTGGTGGAGGAGAAAGACATCCCCATCGTGGAACAGGTGGCCCCGCAGGCTAAGAAGATCGACGATGCCAAGCCGCTGGAATACACGCTGAAGGTCATGAAAAAATGCTCCGACACGGCGAGCGCTTACACAGAGTTCAGCAAGCTCCAGTCGCTGCCGGGCACTTTCGTGCGGCACTTTACGGTGGTGATTTCCGAAAAGAACAACCCGAACAATTATATGGAAATCACTACGGCGACCGTGCCCTACGACGCCTCCAATCTGCAGGCGACGGTCGATCTGATCCGTGATTCCGCCTTTGAGGGCAAGGATGCCGTGGTGGAATTCGAGTACAAGGCGATCCTTTTTGCCACCGGCGCGGCGTTTAAACAATGGGTAGACATGAACAAGCTGGACATGAATGAAATCACGCAGCATGGAGACATCAAACAATGAGCGCAAAGAAGCTGACATACGGCTTCGGCTATAATCCAACGGAATCCCAGAACCATTTCTATGTGGTCATCCCGCCAAAGGGATCGGATGATCAGATAGAAATTTACGAGCGTTTTGAATGGACGCCGGAAGGCCTCAGTCAGGAAGAACGGATGGCGAAGGCGGGCGTCAAGGAAGCCGAAGCATTGACTGTATACACAGACGGACAGGTCATCCAAAGGGGCGATATTCTGCGCCTGCGGATTTCCCGGCACAAATGGAGCCTTTTGCAGAAGGACTTCTCTGCTGAGTTCAATGCCCGACTGAAAGAGAAAAAACAGCCCATTGGCCGTTTCGTTATCGGCGGCACACCCGTAGAGCGCCTTTTCGGCAAGGAAATGATGGTGCTGCTTTGGGGCGTTGAAGATTGCGATCCCAGCAACATTCCCACAGCCATCCGCAACTGGAAGGGCCTGATGCCGGAAGAACGCTGGTGGCTGTACACCATGACCAACGCCTCCACCGGCGGGCTGAAGGACAAAAAAGGCTGGCGCACGGCGCTGCGGTACGCTCTGTGCGAAAACCCGGTGCTGGAAAAGCCGCAGATATCCATTTTTGAAAACTGGGATGAGGAGGATTTACCGAAATGACGCAGGCATTTATTGAGCGCCAGTTTCCGGTGTCCAAGGTCAGCAAGGAAAGCTATAAGGAAAGAAAGTCATCCCAGGGCCAGACGATTACTGGCCTTGGGAAGTGGTGGGGCCGCAAACCGCTGGCTTTGGTTCGCGCTGCCATCCTTGGTTGCTTGCTTCCTGCGACGGATAACCCGGAAAAGGATATGGAAATCTTCCTCAAAATCATGAGCATGGACAACGAAGGCCTGCTCCT
>CACYNZ010000118.1 GCA_902775835.1 uncultured Eubacteriales bacterium
GGCGCTGATTGCCCTGGAACGTCAGGGAATGGCGTTTGAAATGCCGGTTCCGGATCTGGAAGTGGGGTTTGCGCCCGGTGAGCTGGACGCGGCCATTGCCCGGGTATGGGCGGAGCGCAGCCGTGGAAGAAGCGCAGCCCTGGTTTACGGAGCCACCCGGGAGAGCATGGAAAAGCGTCAGGCCATGGGTCTGTGCAGGAATATGGTCTATCTGGAAGGAAAGGGGTGCTGACCATGAAGGAAATGATTACCCTTGCCCTTGCCAAGGGCCGCCTTGCGGAGAAGACCTTTGAGCTCCTGGAAAGCATGGGGATTGACTGCACGGAGCCGAGAAATCCCGGACGACAGCTGGTTATTGAGCTGCCGGAAGACCGGCTTCGCTTCATTCTGGTCAAGCCCAGCGACGTTCCGACCTATGTGGACCACGGCGTGGCGGACCTGGGCGTGGTGGGAAAAGACACGCTCATGGAAGCCGGAAGACCGCTGTATGAAGTCCTGGACCTGGGGTTCGGTGCGTGCCGGCTCTGCGTGGCCGGGTATCCCAAGCCCAAGGAGCAGAGCGTCAGCCATGCCACGTTCCGCGTGGCCACCAAATATCCGCGGATTGCCAGGTCCTTCTGGTCCGCCAGGGGAGAAACCATCGAGATCATCGAGCTGCATGGCTCGGTGGAACTTGGTCCGGTGATCGGACTGAGCGATGTCATTCTTGATATTGTGGAAAGCGGAGCCACGCTGAAGGCAAACGGGCTTGAGGTACTGGAAGAGGTGTGCAGCTGTTCTGCGCGGCTTGTGTGCAACCGTGTCAGTCTGAAAACCAAAAGGGAAAGAATGCGCGAGCTGATTGAAGGAATGGATGCAGCGCTGCGCCTGAAAGGGGATAATTGAAATGGTGCCGGTGATCCGAAAAGAGGATGGAGCGATTCTTGCAAAGCGTCTGAAAAGCCGTGGAGAGATGGGCAGTGAGGAAGTCTCCAGGCGCGTGCGGGAGATTGTGGAGCAGGTACGTCTGCGCGGAAACGAAGCGCTGTTTGAGTATACGGAGAAGTTTGACCATGTGCGTCTGAGTGCGGAGACTGTGCAGGTAAGCCGCGGGGAAGTGGAAAAGGCCATGGCCGCTGCGGATCCGGAATGGCTGGAAGCCATGCGGGAGGCGGCTGCCAGAATCCGCGCCTTCCATGAAAAACAGAAGCAGAACACCTGGGTGAACTTTGAAAACGGGATTGCACTGGGACAGAAGATTTCCCCGCTGCGCCGGGCGGGACTGTATGTGCCCGGCGGCACGGCGGCCTATCCGTCCTCCGTGCTGATGAATGTGATCCCGGCAAAAGTGGCAGGAGTCCGGGAGATTGTGATGGTGACGCCGCCCGGACCGGACGGGAACGTGAGCTATCCCTTGGTCCTTGCCGCGGCCGAGATCGCCGGCGTGGACCGGATCTTCAAGATCGGCGGCGCGCAGGCCATCGCCGCGCTTGCCTTTGGAACGGAAACGATTCCGCGCGTGGACAAGATCACGGGCCCGGGCAATATCTATGTAGCCATGGCCAAGCGGGAAGTATTCGGGCATGTGGGCATTGATATGGTGGCCGGGCCGAGTGAAGTGCTGGTTGTGGCGGATGACAAAGCCAATCCGGTATGGGTGGCGGCGGATCTGCTTTCCCAGGCGGAACATGACGCGCTGGCTGCGGCCATACTGGTTACGGACAGCCCGAGCATGGCGGAGGCTGTGCAGGCGGAGCTGGACCGTCAGGTGCAGCTGCTGCCGCGCCGTGAAACCGCACAGAAGAGCCTGAATGCGTTCGGCACCATTATTCTGTGCCGTGACCTGGAGGACTGCGCAGACATGGTGAACACGTTTGCTCCGGAGCACTGTGAGCTGTACGTGGACCGGCCCTGGGACCTGCTGGAGCAGATCGACTGCGCGGGCGCCATATTCATGGGCCCGTGGTCGCCTGAACCGCTGGGGGATTATCTTGCCGGACCCAACCATGTACTGCCGACTTCCGGAACTGCCAGATTCTTCTCGCCGCTGTCCGTGGATGATTTTGTGCACAAGTCTTCCATTATCTGCTGTTCTGAGCAGGAACTGAACCGGGTGTGCGGGAAAGTGATGACGCTTGCGCATTCCGAGGGACTGGATGCACACGCCAGGGCAGTGGGATGCCGTTTTGAAGCGGAAAGGAAGGAATAAGCAGTGAGTGCCAGCAGACTGTCACGCATCAGCCGGGAAAGCCGGGAGACCCGGATTGACCTGGAGCTTTGCCTGGATGGAAGCGGGAAAACGCAGATCGACACGGGTATCGGGTTTTTCAATCATATGCTGGATGCCATGTGCCGGTTCGGCCGGCTTGACCTGAAGCTGACCTGCAGAGGGGATCTGGAGGTGGACAGCCATCACACGGTGGAGGACTGCGGAATCTGCCTTGGAAAGGCAGTCCGGGAGGCTCTTGGTGACCGGGCGGGCATCCGGCGGGCCGGAAGCGCCTATATGCCGATGGATGAGGCCCTGGCGTTTGCCGCCCTGGATATTTCCGGACGCCCCTATCTGGCCTATGACTGTCAGTTTCACGCGCCCATGTGCGGGCAGATGGATACGCAGCTGGCGGAGGAGTTTTTCCGGGCTGTGAGCCAGAATGCCGGGATTACCCTGCATCTGAAAGTCCTTGAGGGTCGAAATGACCATCATCAGATGGAAGCCATGTTCAAGGCATTCGGACTGGCACTGCGGCAGGCCATGGAAATTGATCCCGGTATTCAGGGGGTCCTTTCCACCAAGGGAATACTGGATTGAGGTGAAGGGAATGATACTGTATCCGGCGGTTGATCTGATGGGCGGAAAAGCCGTGCGCCTGCGGAAGGGAAAGCGGGAGGATGTCACCGTATACGGTGAGGGCACGGACATGGCCTGGTCCTTCCGCAAGGCAGGGGCACAGTGGCTGCATCTTGTGGACCTGGATGCGGCCTTTGACGGGACCGGACGCTCTCTGGACCTGATCCGGGCGATCGTCACTGCCTTCGGAGGACATGTGGAGCTCGGCGGAGGACTCAGGTCATTTGAAGACGTGGAAATGACGATGGAAGCCGGCGTGGAGTGCTGCATTCTCGGCTCGGCGGCTGTGCTGGATCCGGAACTGGTACGCAGGTCCTGTCAGGCGTATCCGGGCAGGATTGTGGCCGGTATTGACGCGGATCACGGGCTTGCCTGCGTGCATGGATGGGTCCGGAACACCGGGGTGTCCGCTGTGAAGCTTGCCCTTGATATGCGGGATATGGGTGTGACCAGGATCATCTATACGGATGTGAACCGGGACGGAATGATGCAGGGTCCGAACCTGCAGGAGACGGAAAAGATGGTGCGTGAAACGGGCATGGACATTGTCATGTCCGGCGGCGTCTCCTCCCTGGATGACATCCGGCATGCGCGGGACTGCGGATGCAGCGGAGTGGTGCTCGGACGGGCACTGTACGAGAAGGCGTTTACCCTTTCGGAAGCAATGGAGGTAGTGAAGGAATGGAACTAGATCAGATTCGGTTTGACGAAAAGGGCCTGGTGCCGGCCATCGCCCAGGATGTGCGCACAGGTCAGGTGCTCATGCTGGCCTACATGAACCGCGAGTCCCTGGAAGAAACGCTGAGAAGCGGCTATGCCACCTATTTCAGCCGCTCGCGCCAGCAGCTGTGGAAAAAGGGTGAAACATCCGGGCATGTGCAGAAGGTGCTGGAAATCCGCTATGACTGCGACGAGGATGCCCTTCTTCTGAAAGTGGAGCAGACCGGAGCAGCATGCCATACCGGTGAATATTCCTGCTTCTACCGGACGCTTATGGAAACGGATCCGGATGAAATGCCGGCCGGTGCCAATGTGCTGGAAGAAGTGTACGCCACCATCCGTGACCGCAGCGAGCATCCGCGGGAGGGAAGCTATACCAATTATCTTCTGGACAAGGGCGTGGAGAAGATTGCGAAGAAAGTGGGCGAAGAAGCCAGTGAAACCATCATTGCTGCGGTGAAAGGCAGCTGTGAGGAAGTAACCTATGAGGCCGCAGATCTTCTGTATCATCTGCTGGTACTGCTTTTCCAGCAGGGGGTGAGCCCGAATGAGGTCTGGGATGAGCTGGCACGCCGCAGGGGCTGATTTGGTCAGGCGCCTGACTCTGTGCTTTCTTGCCCTCCTTCTGTTTCTGCCCTGCGCAGGGCGGGCGGAACACACGTATGAATCCCAGCTCCTGGCCTGTCCGCTGATTGAGCAGTTTGACAGCCGGTATCAGGGAAAGAATTACCGGTATATGAATGCTGCATTCAGTGCGGAAGGGTGCGGTCCGTCCTCTGTAGCGAACCTGCTGGCTTCCGTGCTGGGGGTGGAGGACCAGACGGACATGGACGGCCTGCTGTCTGAGATTCTGTGGATGCTTCCGTATAATCATGTTCCATCCACCACGGAAGCGGATCTGAGGAACATGGACCGGCTGGGAAGAATCAGTGAGGAAGAAACCCCGGTGCTTTACCGCATGACGCAGCGCTTTGGCGGGCACTGGACAGTCATCGGAGAGGAGGCGGCGCCGGAGGAGCTTGCCCGTTTGGCCGCAGATTCTGTGACACCGTCCTTCTATGCAGCAAGATTCAGGCTTTCCGAGCGCTGGGGCGAGCTGACGCAGCTGTGCTCGGCGCTGTATGTGGCAGGCCTTGAGGAAGCGGTCATCGGGGTCGGCCATCTTTCCGTGGGCAACCGGAATGTGGATGCACCGTTCCGCTACCGTGACGGTCATTATGTAAGTCTGTGCATCCATGTGAAGACGCTGATGGAAGAAGGATCGCTGTATCTGCTGGATTCCTATCCGCGGGCACTGGCGGGCGAAAAGGTTGGCCGGGGCGCGTATCCGGACTATTATGTGCTGAAGGTGGCGCCGGGGGAAACCCTGAATGCGTCGTTTGTGCTGACACGCATCAAGCCTGAGGTTGTGCGCATCCGGCTGAACACGGATGTCCGCGGCATCATCCGGGGAACCGGCATGGAGGAGCGCTCAGGCGTGATGGCGGAATATCTGGAAAAAATCAAACTGTTCGGAAGCGGGATGATCTGCGTGATGATTCCCTGAAAACCGGCTCCGGTAACGCAACCGGAGCTTTTTCTTGTTTGACGCTCCATAGGCGAAGTGTTATCATAATAAGGTTTCAGGAGGAACAGATATGATCGTACTGGGAATTGATCCGGGGTATGCGCTGATGGGCTGGGGTGTGGTGGAAAGCACCGGAAGCAGCATGCGGCTTCTTGGGTATGGATGCGTGGAAACCCATGCGGGCACGCCCATGCAGTACAGACTGAGAAGCCTGCAGATGGGCATACGGGATCTGGTGTCCATCTATCATCCTGACGATGTGGCATTTGAGGAGCTGTTTTTCTCCAGAAATGTCACCACGGCCCTGATGGTCGGGGCTGCAAGAGGCGCAGCCATCATTGCGGCGGTGGAGTATACGGAGAATCTGTATGAATACACTCCCATGCAGATCAAGCAGGCAGTGGCCGGACACGGAAAGGCGGACAAAAGACAGATTCAGGAGATGGTCAGGCTTCTTCTGAACATGAAGGAAATTCCGAAGCCGGATGATGCCGCGGATGCGATTGCATGCGCGATTACGCACTGCCAGAGCGGGAGAAACAAGGAACAGTTCCGGATGAAATAACAGGAGGCACACGTGATAGCACTGATTGAAGGAACGGTTGAAGAAAAGGGCAGGGGAACGCTGGTACTGATGACGGGCGGGATTGGCTGGCAGCTCAGCTGCTCCATGACCACCATCAATGCGGCGCCGGCGATCGGGGCGACCATGCGTTGCCATACGTATCTGAACGTGCGTGAAGATGCCATGGAACTGTTTGGGTTTTTCTCCGCTGAAGAGAAACAGGCGTTTCTTTCGCTTACCTCCGTATCCGGCGTTGGACCGAAAATGGCGCTTGCCATTCTGAGCACACTGAGCACGGATGAACTGAACCGTGCCATTCTTCTGGAGGATGTGTCCGGTATATGCAGGGCGCCCGGCGTCGGTAAAAAGACAGCTCAGAGAATTGTTATGGAACTGCGGGATAAAGTGTCGCCGGCTACCGTGATGAAAGCCGGAACCAGTGCGGCGGCCAGCACTCCGGCCGCCCATGACGCCGTCATGGAGGCACTGGAAGCGCTGACAGCGCTTGGATATACCGGCAGTGAGGCACGGGATGTGCTGATGAAGGTACAGGGTCAGAGTGATGACACCCAGGAACTGATCCGCCTGGCACTTCGTGCCATGGCCGGCGCCTGATAGGGAGGAAACATGGAAGAAGAAAGACTTGTGAGCGCGGATGTTTCGCCGGAGGATATGCTCATTGAAAACAATCTTCGCCCGCATTCGCTCCGGGAATATGTCGGACAGGAAGCCATGAAGGCGAGGCTGAATATTGCCATCCAGGCTGCGCTGAACCGCCATGAGCCCCTGGACCATATTCTGCTGTACGGACCTCCCGGCCTTGGAAAGACCACGCTTGCCTCCATTCTTGCCAGCGAGATGGGCCAGAACATCCGTGTGACGTCCGGTCCGGCCATTGAGCGGCCTGGCGATCTTGCGTCGATCCTGGCAAACCTGAACCAGGGGGACGTGCTGTTTATCGATGAGATTCACCGCCTGAGCCGGAGCGTGGAGGAAGTTCTGTATCCGGCCATGGAGGATTTCGGGATTGACATCATGCTGGGCAAAGGCCCCACGGCCCGGTCCATTCGTGTGGCAGTGCCGAAGTTTACGCTGGTGGGTGCCACGACAAGGGTCGGCATGCTGTCCGCACCGCTTCGTGACCGTTTCGGAAGCATTTATCATCTGGAAATGTATTCGCCGGAAGAACTGGCCAGAATCGTCACACGGTCTGCCGGTATTCTGAAGGTGCGCGAAGTTCAGGAAGAAGCCATGCTGGAAATCGCACGCCGGTCCCGCGGCACACCGCGTATTGCCAACCGCATGCTGAAGCGCGCCAGGGATTTCGCGGAAGTGAAAGGCAATGGAATCATCACGCTGGAGTGTGCCAGGGAAGCACTGGCTATGGAGGGCGTGGATGAACTGGGCCTGGACCGTACGGACCGGACCATGCTTGCCGCCATGATGGACCGCTTCGGCGGAGGTCCGGTGGGCCTGGATACCCTTGCGGCCACGACAGGCGAGGATACGACGACCATAGAGGATGTCTATGAGCCGTATCTGATGCAGATCGGTTTCCTTGTAAAGACGCCGAGAGGCCGCGTGTGTACTGAAGATGCGTGGAAGCATATGGGCAGAAATATGCCTGGAGGAAAATAACCGGCATGAATATGATCAAAACGAGCGATTTCTGGTATGACCTTCCGGAAGACAGGATTGCCCAGACTCCCATGGAGCCCAGGGATATGGCAAGGCTCATGGTGATTCACAGAGACACGGGGAAGCGCGAGGACCGGATATTCCGGGATGTGGTGGATGAACTGAATCCCGGTGATGTGATGGTGATCAATGATACGAGAGTGATTCCCGCGCGTCTTCTCGGCGTCAAGGAAGCCACGGGCGTTCCTGTGGAGGTGCTTCTGCTCAGACGGCGGAATACAACCGACTGGGAAGCTCTGGTCAGGCCGGGCCGCAGGCTGAAGCCCGGAACCACGTGCTCTTTCGGCGGAGGCAGGCTGCGCTGTGAGATTCTGGATGATGTGAAGGAAACGGGCGGCAGGATTGTCCGTTTTCTTTTTGAAGGCGTGTTTGAGGAAATACTGGACGAGCTGGGAGAAATGCCCCTGCCGCCCTATATCCATACCAAGCTGGAGGACGGCGAGCAGTACCAGACGGTGTACGCCCGTCATGAGGGTTCGGCGGCGGCACCCACAGCCGGTCTGCATTTCACGCCGGAGCTTCTGCAACGCGTGCGGGAAAAGGGCGTCACGATCGTTCCCGTGCTCCTGCATGTGGGCCTTGGCACCTTCAGGCCTGTGAAGGAAGAGAATGTGCTGGAACATAAAATGCATTCCGAGTATTACGAAGTGACAGAGGAAGCGGCACAGACCATCAACCGGCTGAAGGAAAGCGGGGGACGCCTGATCTGCGTGGGCACCACATCCATGCGCACGATAGAAACAGTGGCGGATGAATCGGGAAAAATCCATGCCGGGTCAGGGGAGACATCCATCTTTATCTACCCGGGCGTAAAGATCAAGGCGGTGGACGCGCTTATCACGAATTTCCATCTCCCTGAGTCCACACTCCTGATGCTGGTGTCGGCCATGATGAGCCGGGAGATGACATTGGATGCCTACGCGGAAGCCGTACAGAAGGGCTACCGGTTCTTCTCCTTCGGCGATGCCATGATGATTGAGTGAACCAGGGATCCTTCATGCATCCGGAATGGCAGGGAATCCGGATATGCATGCATATGATGCTCTTCAGGAATGAAAGCGTGACCGCATGTTTCGCCGGAAAGCACCGTCGGCATGCCAGTATTTCCGCGCGTTTCACGAAGAAAGTACAGAAAAAATGCACTTGACACGGACATAAAAAAGATTACAATATAGCTTGTCGCAAGTCTGTTTAGGCTTGTTGATGCGGATATGCAGGTGTAGCTCAATGGTAGAGCGTCGGCTTCCCAAGCCGATTACGTGGGTTCGATTCCCATCACCTGCTCCACTACCGCATCAACCGCCATGAACAGCGACAGGATGGCTGCAACACCTGTTGTAGCAAGCGCGGTTCCATGAATGTGGAACACGAATAAACCTTCGCAGTTTGTGCGAAAATCGAGGAGGAGATTCCCATGGCAAAGGAGCATTTCCAAAGAACTAAGCCCCATGTCAACATCGGCACCATCGGCCACGTTGACCACGGCAAGACGACTCTGACTGCCGCCATCACCATGACCCTGGCTCAGAAGGGTGAAGCCCAGGCCATGAAGTATGACGACATCGACAAGGCCCCCGAAGAGAAGGCACGTGGAATTACCATCAACACCGCTCACGTTGAGTATGAGACCGCGAAGCGTCACTATGCTCACGTGGACTGCCCCGGCCACGCTGACTATGTCAAGAACATGATCACCGGTGCCGCTCAGATGGACGGTGCTATCCTGGTGGTTTCCGCTCCCGACGGCCCGATGCCCCAGACCCGTGAGCACATCCTGCTCGCCCGTCAGGTTGGCGTGCCCTACATTGTCGTGTTCCTGAACAAGACCGACATGATGGACGACCCCGAGCTGCTGGAACTGGTTGAAATGGAAATCCGTGAACTGCTGAGCAGCTACAACTTCCCGGGTGACGAGATCCCGATCATCCGCGGCAGCGCCCTGAAGGCTCTGGAGTATGTACAGAACGGCGGCACCGATGTGGATACCGCTGAAGAGTGCAAGTGCATCTGGGAACTGATGGATGCAGTTGACAGCTACATTCCTGAACCCAAGCGTGCAACCGATCAGCCTTTCCTGATGCCTGTCGAAGACGTGTTCTCCATTTCCGGCCGTGGTACTGTTGCCACCGGTCGTGTGGAGCGCGGCACCGTGAAGGTGAGCGACACCGTGGAAATCGTTGGTCTGATGGACAAGCCCCGTTCCACCGTTGTTACGGGTGTTGAAATGTTCCACAAGCTGCTGGACCAGGCAGAGGCCGGCGACAACATCGGTGCCCTGCTGCGTGGCATTCAGCGCAATGAAGTGGAGCGCGGCCAGGTGCTTGCGAAGCCCGGCACCATCAAGCCCCACACCCATTGCATTGGCCAGGTGTACGTGCTGACCAAGGAAGAAGGCGGCCGTCATACTCCCTTCTTCAATGGCTATCGTCCCCAGTTCTATTTCCGTACCACGGACGTGACCGGAAACATCAAGCTTCCCGATGGCGTTGAAATGGTGATGCCTGGTGATAACATCGACATGGAAATCACCCTGATCACCCCCATCGCTATGGAGCAGGGCCTGCGTTTCGCTATCCGTGAGGGTGGCCGTACCGTGGGTTCCGGCGTTGTAGCCAAGGTCAT
>CACYNZ010000119.1 GCA_902775835.1 uncultured Eubacteriales bacterium
CCTGGTTTCAAATGTTTGAGCCCTGGGCAGGGCATGGAGCGGATGATGTATGGAGGGCATACAACTATGTCCATGTCGTAAACATCTTCTGCAATCTGTACAGAATCGCCAGAGCCCATACATATGATTTCCTTGAAGAACCGCGCTGTTATCTCCGGAAAGCCTGGGAATATGCATGCGCAATGTTCAGGTACTGGATGTTCCCCGATGGGGAAGGCGCCACGAAGTATGGAAACATGGGAGAGATGACCTTTCCCCTGTTTCTTCTCCCGGCGCTGAGCAACGAAGGCATGGCAGATGAAGCTGCACAGCTCGGAAAGCTGCTTCAGGAAAAGGCGGAATATCTGGTCTCAATGGAATATCCCTTCGGTTCCGAGATGTCGTTTGATACAACCGCCTATGAAGCTGTGTATGCCTATGCACGTTTTGCCGGTGACGACCGGGCATGTGCAAAGGCAGTTTCCGCCTCACTGGCCAACCGCGCCAGGACCCCGCTCTGGCATAAGTACGGCGTTGATGTGCGCGGGAAAGGTGATTCCAGCTGGAATGTCAGCTATATGACCCAGCTGGGCATATGGCCTGTTACCGATTCCCTGCTTGAGGGCACCCTGTCAGATCCGGAAACAGCGGCCATGGCCCACGCAGCCGTTCTGGCCGGTTTCTCCATGTACAATTCCGGTGGATGGTGGGACAGTAAACCGATCAACCGCCACGCTTCCAACTGGGTCTGGAATGAAAGCATGCATCAGGGAAACCAGCCCGTACCTTCCCGGAAAAACATCATGATCACCGGAGAGGCAGGTCTTGGATACTTCGGAGCAGTCTATGCCATGTGCTCCTATCTTATTGATCATCCAAGATTCGGCAGAACCGGGCTGGGGTGCAGCGCGCAGACAGACAATGGGGTCACACGCCTGACTCCCCGCCCCTGGTTTGACAGACAGTTCTGTGACCTGATTCATGGATTTGCCATAAAATGCACACATGGCAGAATCCGGGAAATCACGCTTTTGGAAAACGGTGTACGGGTATCTGTGGAGCAGGATCCGATGGACCGGAATCCGGCGGAAGCCTGGATCCGAAGAAAGAAAGAGCACCGCTGGGAGGCGTATCAGCCAGACAGCCTCTTCCAAATCTGACAAAAAGGCCGCCCCTGAACACCCGCCAGGCGGGGATCAGGGACGGCTTTCTGCATATATATTCCTCTGCTCTTAGAGTGCATCAATGTATGTGCGCAGCGCGTCATCCTCACTGGGTTTCTCCACAAAAACAATCCGGCTGGCATCCACGGTTTTGTATGCTTCATAATAGCGCAGCCCAAGTTCACGCTGGGCCTTCGCCGTGAAATGCAGATGGTCCGGCTTGCCCTCCAGGCCCTCAGCGGAAGCAAAGGCCGTCATGGGATGTGCACCTGCAAAAGAGCGGATCTGATCATTCACGGAGCGGTAATACTGTTTTTCGCATTCCAGTTCGCCGAGAAACGCTCCCAGCCCGCCCACGATAAAAGGCACGTTTTCCAGATGCAGCGTCCGGGTCAGGGCGGCATAGAATGTTTCCAGTCTTTCCAGGTATGTTTCCGCAAGTCCCGGATGACAGTCGGATTCCCCCTGATGCCACAGTATACCCGCTATGGTGGACGTACGCTCTGCCAGACGCGCCTGGAAAACGGCATGGTCAAACAGCAGACTGCCTTCCTTCCACTGCTCAATCTGGGTGCCGCCGTCCGCGCAGGGAATCAGTCCGACGTCCACGTCGTGCTCCTTCTGGTATGCGTCCGCAAAACTCTCAGCCAGGGAAATCCCCGAGAAAAACCGGTCCGGATTCACCGGGGAGCGCATGGGCTGCCAGCGTCCGTTGCGCAGCATTTTCAGGTGCGCATTTTCAATGGGCTCCACATCCGCAATATTCCCGCGGCCCGCCATATTGGACTGGCCGATCATCAGAAAAGAATGAATCATACCCTGTCTTCCGCTCCTTTACGCCGATCTGACTGCAGATCCGCTGAAGATTTCCTGTGCTTACGCTTTCTGTTCCCAGCGCTTTTTCATGGTGAAGGCCGCATCCTTCGGCTGGCGCTGACGCGTGAACAGGCCTTTTTTGTTGCCGTTCACGCGCATGATGCCCTGGCCGGTCTGGAAATCCGCAAAGTTCCATGCCAGTTCGCCCTGGACAAAAGGATACCGGTCAAACACACTGAAGTTCATGTCCATGTATTCCGTCTGGTATTCCTGGCTCCACATCACGCTGGGCAGCTTGTGAAGGCTTTCCAGGGTATCGGTGCCGAATTCCGTGAACACAAAGGGCACATCCGGTGCTTTGGCCGCCCACTGGTCCATTTCCTCAACGAACTGGGCTTCAGCATCCTTAAGGTCGCCGCCGCTGATGTACCATCCATAATAACGGTTGAGACAGATAAAGTCCATCATGGGCCAGCACCGGCAGCGGTCCGGACTGCTGGTCTTTTCCAGCACGCCTGTGACAGGGCGGTGCTGACTGTCCAGCTGCCTCGCGGCATCAAACAGCGGGGCAAAGTAGTCATGGGCGGCCTGGGTGATGGTCTCCGCCTCATTGAAGATGCTCCAGGCAATGACCGAAGGATGGTTCTTGTCCCGCTGAATCATCTCCTCCAGGGCGGCACGGTGGTTTTTCTGAAGAAGATTCACGTCCGGACAGTCACCGAAGAACCCGTTGGACTTGCCCGCGCCGGCCGCCATGAAGTTGGCAAAGCTGCGCATCATGCCCACTCCGGGCACTTCATCGATGATCAGGAAGCCTTCCTGATCCGCCATCTGATACCATTCCTCGGCATAGGGGTAATGACTGGTGCGGAAGCAGTTGGCACCGATCCATTTCATGCACTCAAAATCGCGCTTGGCCACAGCCCAGCTGAACCCGCGGCCCAGAATATCCGAGTCCTCATGCTTGCCAAAGCCTTTCAGGTATACGGGTTCACCGTTGACCATGATCCGGCCGCCTTCCACGCACACCGTACGGATGCCCGTGGGTGCGTCGTAGCGGTCCACTGTCGTGCCGTCCTTTTTCAGCAGAATGCTGAGCGTATACAGGTAGGCATTGCGCACCTGCCACAGATGGGCGTCCCTGACCTGAAGTTCGCCCCGGCTTCCCTCCGCTGACGCAGCCAGACAGCCCTCCCGGTCGTACAGCTCCACCGTCACATCGCCTTCCGCTTCCACGGAATAGGCAATGAACGCATCCCGGCCTTCCAGGCGGAAGCTCACGTCATAGTCCCGGATATTCCTTTCAGGCACCTGCATGAGCCACGCGCTGCGCTGAATGCCGGAATAATTGAAGAAGTCAAAGTATCCCCGGGCCATTCTGGTCCCGTCACGTTTCACGCCTACCGCGCCGCAGGGAATGCTGGTTTCATTCAGCTCATTATTCGCCTTGACCGTCAGGCGGTTGCAGCCTGTATGCAGTTTTTCCGTCGCGTCCAGGATGACCGGCAGGAATCCGCCCTCGTGTTCCCCGGCCAGCTGCCCGTTCAGGTATACGCAGCACCGATGGGTCACGCTGCCGAACCGGATGAAATACCGCTGACCCGGTACTTTTTCCTGAAGGTATACATCCGTTTCATACCAGAAGTCACCGCAGTAATCCCGCTGCCAGGCTTCGGTGAACAGATCGGCAAAGCTCGCCGGCACAGGCATGGAAATAGGATCGGGCAGGCCTTTTTCAGCCCATCCGTCCCCATCGCCCAGCGATTCCGGGTCAAACTGAAACCTCCACAGACCGTCCAGCAGCTGGGCACGGCGGTATGCATTGTTCACAGGGTACAGCTCGGAATACATCATGCTTTCTCCTCCTTCGGAATGACATCGTCTGCGTTCTGCATGGCAGCGGCCTCATTGCCGAATACCATCACCTGATCCGGTGCCTCCATATGACGCTTCCATTCAGGAAGTCCGGGACCGTTGGGACAGCCGGTCCTTGCAAAGTTGGTCAGATATGTGCTCATGTCCTTCGCCAGGGCATGATCCCATGCGGTATTGGGCCGCCAGCTGTTCTGGAGTGTATCGAACCAGTACCACAGATCCGCGCTGTGGAAGGCGCCGCGGTCATCCCCGGGCAGCTGACGGCTGATATGCCCTGCATAGCAGTCGGTAATGCCCGCCCTGGCCGCCGCATCCTGCCATTTGAGAATGGCCGTGAACAGCGTGGGCTGCCAGAGATCCTGACTGGTGGACGTGATGATATACGGGATCCTGTGCATCTGCCCGTTCTCCAGCGCTTCATGCACGCTGCACGGAATCAGTTCATCATCGATCACCGGCGACGTGACAGCCAGCCCGCGTCCTGCCTTACCCAGCTGCGCGCCGAAGGCCGAAAGCAGTTTCCATGCGCTCACCCGTCTCAGATCACTGAGGGTTCTGCAGTTCAGCTCTTCCATGATGCCGTCGCCGAAGGCGAGATTCTCCTCCATGCGGATATTGCCGTCAAACGTCTCATCCAGACCCGCACCCGAGCACAGCACTGCCTTTTTGAACAGTCCCCTTGCCATGGGAGACAGGCACAGTTCCTGCGCGCTCATGCAGCCGGCGCTCTGGCCCATCAATGTAATGTTTTCCGGGTCGCCCCCAAACGCCGCAATGTTATTCCTGACCCATTGCAGCGCGGCAAGCTGGTCATACATGCCGTAATTGCCCGTATGCCCGTGTTCCCGCAGCCCCGCAGTGGTGCACAGGAACCCGAACGGCCCCAGCCGGTAATTGATGGTCACCGCCACCACGCCGTCCCGGGTCCAGGCCGGTGGGGCCAGATGCTTTTCCCCGCTGCTCCCGCCGAGAAATGCACCGCCATGAATATACACGATCACCGGCATCGGTTCCTGCGCCGTTTCCGCCGGTGTCCAAATATTGAGACGCTGACAGTCATCACTGTACCGGAAACGGATATTCCGGCGGAATTCATGGTAATAGAAGGGATCATTTCCCATGGCCTCGGACCTGAACGCCCGGAACTGCCAGCTGCAGGGGCCAAAGTCCGTTGCGTCCAGCACACCCTCCCAGTGCGTGGTCACCGTGGGATAGGCAAAGCGCTCCGCATGGGCATAGGGAATGCCCAGATACGCGTTCTGCGCTTTTTCCCGCAGACCCCGGACCTGTCCGCAGGGCGTATCGATGACCAGGGTGTCCTCCATGTCATGCAGCATCTTTCCAAACAGCTTTTCCGCGTTCTCATAGCAGATTTTCCGCATGACCGTGTCACTGATCAGGCCTGCCGCATGCCTTTCCTCGAGCCACTGGGCCATGGGCGGCTGCCAGGGGCTGTGCACATCCACCGTATCGGTTCCGAACATCAGCTGATCCTGGAATTCTTCCAGGAAAGCCAGCCCGAACGCCTCATCACGGGTAATGGCGCAGTATCCGCTGCCCGCGGAAAGGTCCGCATGCAGATTGGGATATCTGCGCAGAAGCTCCGGCACTCTGCCGCCCGGTGCGACAGCGCCCTGTCCGCGTCCGTTCCTGCCTTCCCTGTCAGAAGGCGCGTCTCCGGAAATCTCGATCCAGAACGGCTGACTGTGGCCGATCAGCTGCAGGTGCGGATGCTCTTTGAGCACCTGTTCCAGAAGCGGCAGCCCGGGACGGTCCACAATGCCGTAATTGAACCCGACTTCCGGGCTCATATGAAACAGCACCGGCATCTCCATGCTTTCAGCGGCAGCAAACACCGCCTGAAGGAAAGGACTGTCCAGCGTTTCATTCACGCACAGTTCACCCACGCCCACGGCCCCGGCTTCCTTGGCTGCTGCCAGATGCTCAAACACAAGAGCGGGGTCGCCGCTTCCCGGCGCGCACATCCAGTGCAGACGCGGCTCCGCGGCGCAGATTTCCCCGGCGCTCACCGAGTCATCCATGCTCATCAGAATTCCATGCTCAATGCCCTTTGCGCGCAGATCATCCATGTTCTCCCCTGCCTGAGCCACTGAGGAAGCATGAATGTGTATATCGATCTTCTTCATGACGTTCTCCTTCCGGAACTTCCCATGTATAAGTTGTACAGCCGTCTCGTTTTTCCTGTTTCCGCAGGCCATTTCCTGCATCCTCCGCGCCTTTCAGGCCATGCCCTGTCCTGAAAAGACAATGCCGGAGCAATACTGCCCCGGCACTGCAATTCTGGCAGCATCAGCCCTTCACGCCGCCCAGCGTAATACCCTTGACGAAGTTTTTCTGAATGAAAGGATAGATGATCACCACAGGCAGGATACCCACCACAGCAATGGCCATACGGATGGAAACAGCGGGCATGCTCGCTATGGCGCCGTCCGTGTTGACCACATTCGCGTTCTGCTGCAGGGCCTGAATATTCTTGATCATGCGGTTCAGCAGGTTCTGAATGGAAAACAGGTCCGTGCGCTTGGTCAGATAAATGTAGCCGTTGTTCCAGTCGTTCCAGTAGGCGATGCCCACAAACAGGGCAATCGTGGCAATAATGGGCTTTGCCAGAGGCAGCGCAATCCGGTAGAAGGTCTGGAACTCGGTAGCGCCGTCGATAAACGCGGCTTCGGTGATCTCATCCGGCACACTGGATGCAAAGTAGGACTTGACCATCATGACATTGAACGCGTTCATCAGCAGGCTGGGGATCATCAGCGCCCAGAACGTGTTCTTGAGTCCGAACACATTGGTATAGTTCATGTATGTGGGGACCAGTCCGCCGTTGAACAGCATGGTGAAGAACACCAGGAAGTTCAGCAGCGCCTTGCCCGGCAGACCTTTCTTGGCAAGCGCATAGGCAAGCATGGTGGTAATGACTACCGATACCATGGTGCCGAACACGGTGAGCATGATGGAAATGCCATAGGCCCGCAGCACGGTATCGCTCGAGGAAAAGATGTAGTTGTATGCCGCCAGCGAGAATACCCTGGGGAAAAAGCGGTAGCCGTCCTGGACCAGAGCCGTGTCATCCGTCAGGGATGCCATGAGAATCAGCAGCAGCGGCAGCAGCGCCAGCAGGGTCAGGATGATCATGACGGTATGGCCGATCACCTGAAAGGCTTTTTTATCATTCATTTTCATATCCGTCCCTCCCTCCTCAGAACAGCGCACTGTCGCTGTCATATTTGCGCACCAGCAGGTTAGCGCCAAGCACCAGGATGAAGCCCACAATGGACTGATAGAATCCGGCAGCGGCAGACATGGAAATGTTTCCCGCTTCCAGCAGGCCGCGGTACACATAGGTGTCAATGGTATTGGTGACCGGGAACAGCGCGCCGCTGTTCTGGGGCACCTGATAGAACAGGCCGAAATCGGAATAGAAGATCCGGCCCACAGCCATCATGGTCAGCATGATCACGGTGGGGCGCAGAAGCGGAAGCGTGATCAGCCGGATCTGCTGCCATACCGTGGCGCCGTCCAGGTCCGCCGCCTCATAGAAGGAACGGTCAAAGCCCAGAAGCGTGGCAAGGTAGATAATGCACTGATACCCCACGCTCTTCCACGCTGACACAAAGATCAGGATGAACGGCCAGTACTGCTTTTCCGCATACCAGGCAATGGGTTCCGTGCCAAACAGCCGGCGCATGGTATTGTTCAGGAAACCGGATTCCGTGCTCAGGAAAGCAAACACGATATAGCTGATAATGACCGCGGAGATCAGATGCGGAAGCAGAATCACCGACTGGTAGAAATTCTTGATCTTCTTTTTGAGCTCGCTGAGTATGATGGCAACCGCGATGGACAGCACCGTATTGACCACGATAAACGCCAGATTGTAAAGAATGGTGTTACGGGTGATCACATAGGCGTCGCTGGTGGCGAACAGGTACTTGAAATTGCTCAGTCCCACCCAGGGCGAACCCCAGATGCCCTTTCTGGCATTGTAATTCTTGAAGGCCAGCACAAGACCGGGCAGCGGCATATAATTGTTGATAAACAGATAAATGAGACCGGGCAGTGCCATCAGATAAATGGGAAAGCACTTTTTCATCATCTGCAGGGTTTTTGCTCTCTTCGTATGCATGGTATCTCCTTCTTCGAAAACAGGGCGCCGCGCTGCTGCACGGCGCCCCGCAGAACCATCAGTGATTTTGTCCGCGCGGGACAGAGCCTGTTACTGAATACCCTTTTCCGCTGCCCAGGCATTCAGGGCATCCTGCTTGGCAGCCATGTAGCGCTCAAGACCTGCAGAATACAGTTTCTGGTTCATCTCGGCAATGGCAGCCTCGGGCTCCACAAAGCCCAGAATGATCTGATTGATGTACTCGTTGTACACATTGGTCAGGGCGGTGTATTCGGCCATCACCGCAGAGTTGTCGAAGGTGAAGCCCATGGCCTTGGACTTGACGGATTCATCGTTGAACTTCTCGGTCTGCTCATAGATGTCCAGAGGATTGCCTTCCCAGACACCGGTAAGATACTGGTTGGGCATCAGGAAGTTCAGGGTGCTGTAGCTCTGGTTGCTGGGATCCACGCCGTCGGCGTAGGTCAGGTAGCCTTCATCGGTCACCTTGTAGTCCACGCCTTCTTCGCCCCAGGCCAGGATGGTGGCAGCCTCGGCATCGGTGTAGAAAAGGTTCAGCACCTTCATGGCTTCCTCAGGATACTCGCTGCCCGCATTGATGGCCCAGTTCATGCTGGTCACGGCAGCGGACTTGGTAAACACGCCCATGGTCTTGAAGACCACCACGTTGAAGTCAGCGCCCATCTGTGCAATCTGCTCCATCTTGGTGCCGGGCTTGTACGCAGCCAGGGTGGCCATGCCCAGACCGGCCTTTATGTTCTGCTGAGGCGTATTGCTGTCGGTCAGCACATCCTTGGAGATGTAGCCCATCTGGTTCCATTCATAGAACATCTTGCAGGCGTTCAGGAATTCTTCGCTCTCGTAGAGGTTGCTCACAGTCAGGCTGTTGGCGGGGTCCATCAGAACGCCGAAGGTATCGTTGCCGATGTCATCAAAGAACACGGTGTTGTTCAGCTGGGTGCCCTTGTTGGGGCAGAGCACAAACTTGTCGGGCTCAGCTTCATGCAGTCTGGCAAAGATGTCCTTGATTTCGTCCAGGTCACAGTAGATGGATTCGCCGTCGGCGTCCAGCTTGCTCTGCCAGTCATAGCCGATTTCGTCCAGGTACTTGGTCACGATAACGTACGCGCCCTTGCCCTGAGCGATATCGCGCTGCTGGGGCACGCCGAATACCTGGCCGTCGATGCGGCAGGCTTCGATATAGTCAGGATTGATGGTTTCCAGGATGCCCTGTCCGTATTCATTCAGCAGTTCATCCAGCTCCAGGGCGTAGCCCTTGGTCACGCAGTTGGAATAGCCAAGGCCCAGCGTATTGAAGATATCCACCTGCTCGCCGCTGGCCAGCATCAGGGTCATGGACTGGTTCCAGGAGCCGTAGTCAAGGATCTCCATTTCCAGTTTCACACCGAGCTTTTCCTCGGTAATGGCACTCAGACGGGCCTGAATACGGTCTTCACCGGCAGGACGTCCGGTCCAGGTGGGGTATGCCATCACAATGGTCGGCATGTCGGCATGCGCCACCACGCCAAACACAGACATGGTCATCATCAGGCAAAGGATGATCGCAGTCAGCTTCTTCATGATTTCGAAACTCCTTTCACATTCAGGACGCTCTGCAGCCCTTCTGCAGTGCTTGTCCTTTTTGTGATGAGAGCTTATAATATTTTCCATCCGAATCAAAGGAACAATTCTTAGTGATCATTGTAGGATTCTTAGATCATTTGCATCATGAGGGCCAGCATATGAATGAGCCGGATCTGGAAACCAGGGATACTTCACCTTCCTCACGGAAACGACATCGGCTTTCCTATTCTCTCAACAGCCTGAGTCTCATTGCCGCCGCCCTCCTGCTGACCGTCTCACTGCTGGGCACAGGTTCCGTTTCCTATTTCTATCAGACCAGGTTCAGAAACCAGTACCTGGAATATATGGTCCGGCTTCAGACCCAGTTCAGCGATGAAACCGCATCCACTTTCAAAACACTGAATCTGCAGCTTTTTCAGCTGGCCGC
>CACYNZ010000120.1 GCA_902775835.1 uncultured Eubacteriales bacterium
CCGGTGCCGCTCCAGAAATTCACGGCAGAAGATGGGCTCATTGATTGTTTTCCCCGTGAACCATTCCGGCCAGGTATCAAGCCGCTCGATCTTTTTCTGGGCCACTATTCTTCACCTCCTGACATTCTACATTGAGGATCGCTTCGATTTTTGCAACAGCATCTGTGCTCCTGATATGATCCATGATGGCTTTTCGCTCGTCCGGGTCGGATGAAAAGAGACGATCAATGGCATCGCCCAAGGTTGGCAGGTGATGAACAGCGTGCACGAATCGGTCATCAAAATTTTCATTCTTGGGATCAGAGGGAGCGAAATCTTCCTTCCATTTTTCCAGGAGCCGCTCATATTCGATCAGGATTTTCAGCACGCGCTGTTCCTCTTTTCTTTCGATCACAGCAGCGGGCAGCTTCGGGATCGGTGCGCTTTGCCCCGGCGGCAGCGGCTGAATGTTGAAATCATTCGCCAGCTTCTTCGCCGCGTCATACAGCGGAAGGCTGAACAACCTGGCCGTGAAATCAATCACATCGCCGGTGGTGTGGCAGCCGAAGCAATAGAATCGTTCATCAATCTTCATGGAAGGGTGACGGTCATCGTGGAATGGACAGCAGGCCATGCCGCTGCGATTCACGGGTACGCCGTAACGTTCCGCTGCCTGACGGGTGGTAACTTGGGACTTGACTTGGGTGAAAAGTAAACTCATGTTTCCTCCTGTTGTTGATTTTGCTGTTGTGCTTTCTGCTGTATGTCCGATCACACAGCAGGAGGATATCCTGCCATCCTGCGTTCGGATCATGCTTCGCGACGGCATGACGCAGGACGGCTTTATGTGAACGCACAGGATAGCTTTTCCTGAGCGGGAAGTCGTTGGGATGAAGCCTTACGCTCTGGCTTTCACCGTCACCATATCACATAGCCTTCAAAATCGTTTTCACGTTATGAAAACTTCGGAAAGCGTTGCGGCATAAGGCTTTGTTGGCATTTTTACGTCTGTTTGAATTTCTGAAATGACGGTTTTACTGGGTTTCCCGGGCTAAAAGTTTTCACGAAATGAAATCTCTTTTTTTCGGGAGCACGATTCCATGGTCTCCTGAAACCAGCCCTGGAGCATAGTAGCAAGCAGGGCAAAAGTAGCACTTTTGCACTTTGCTTGTTGGGGCACTCCCGGGGCCTGCCGGCCCGCTCTTCGCTGAAAATGATCCACTGGATCATTTTCCGGGCGCTCAAAGCCCCAATCCCTTTTACCAGCGCAAGCGCTGTGGTTGTTTTGCGAATCAGCGGGATTCGTCATCGTGGTTGGCACCGTGTTCATCGTAGTGGTGATCTTTTGGTATGACATGTTGGTGACCATTTGGTGCGCTGTCTCTTTCCAGTACATTATAGTTATACAGAATGTGCTTGAGGTCAGTCAGCTTTGGTTTCAGCTCGTCGAGCGCTGCCTGATCGGTTTCTTTCCCTTCCTTCAGCCCGTCGTACTCTGCTGTCAGTTCTTTCAGTGTCGGCATCTTTCCATCGAGTGAGGAATAAACCGCTTGTGCATTTTTGTGATCTTCGATCTCCTGCCGATGCTCCTGATAGAATTTCACCGACCAGCCAGATTCCCGATACTGGGTATAAATCTCTTTCGTCCGGCTGTAATCCCGGATCGCTTGCCGCTGCCGATTGATCTCCTTCATCCGATTTTGCTTTTCCCGGAGAGATGCCTTCAGGGCGTTTTGCTGATCCGTCAATTCCTGAATCTGCTCGTTCAGTTCTTCCATCGAACCGATATGATGCTCTTTCAGGAAAATGATCATCTGTGCTTTCGTGTCAATGTTGTTCCGCTCGGCCCACACCTGATAGCCTTTTCCCTTGCCGGCACGGAGCTTTGCTTCAATGTCGACCAGCCGTTTGATCTGACTTTCAGAATAATCTCCCCGTGGGATTTTCGGAATGTGCACATGATCGTGTGCCAGCGTCCGGCGCAAAGATGCTTCATCGTATTCCGGCCCCAACGTATCGAGCCGGATATACCGTTTACCATCCGGCGGCTTGATGCTGATATGCGCGCCGCGCTTGATGCGACAGCCGACGTCTTCCAGCAGCTGCATCAGCGCATCAAAACCGTCAGGCTGCATCCGCAATGCGGTGTCGATGATCATTCGCAGCTCATCCCGATGGGTGAACTTTCGCTGATTGCCTTGCCACTTGTTATAAGAAACGGTTTTGTTCTGAGGATCATGAATGACCGAAAGCTGATGCGCTTCACAAATCGCATCGCTGAGTTGGGCCAGATCCTTGCCGCTGCGTTTCACATCCCGATACTTGTGTTGGCAGTCCAGCGCCGTTGAGCAAATGACAATGTGGTTATGCACATGATGTTTGTCGATGTGCGTCGCGACGACGTAGGCGAACTGATCGTTGGTCATGCGGGACGCCAGCTCTTTCCCGATCTCATTTGCTTCCTCCGGCGTGATCTCATCTGGCTTGAAAGCCTGCCGGACGTGATAGACCAAAACCTCATTTTCGATTTCCCTGCCGGTGTTTTCAAGATACTCCTGCCGGTACAGCATGAATTCGTTGACCGCCGTTTCCGGCATGCAGGCGTGCGATGAAATCAGCGCGCTGCCGTCGGTCTTTGCCGGATTCATGATGTAATTCAGCTGCGCTGCCACGCACTGCTTCGGCGTTTTTCCTTTGTTGACATGAACGGGTATAATGGTTGTAGTCGCCATGGTTCCTCCTTTTTGCGCATAAGAAAGCGGCGATTTGCAAGCTGCAAAACGCCGCGATAATAAATGATGATCCCTGATTATCGTCTTATCCGATCCAGGCTGGTGAGGATCTTGTCCAACGTATCCTGTAATTGCTTTTGCCTTTCCACAATGTCGTCTATCTCCGTTTCATAAATCGATCCGCCTTCATGCAGCCGCCGGGCGATCTGATTCACGTTGTTGGAAAGATTGCCCATGAGACGCGTTGCATTTTTCAGCTCCGGCAGATCCAAGCACAGAATCAATCCTCCCAGAACAATGCGTCGGATGAACGCAGATTGATTCTTGATTCCGGTAAGCTCCATCTTTTTCTGAATGATCTCATCCTCCTCCGGCGTGGCTTTGAAGCTGTAGTGGATGGTGCGTTTCTGATTTTCGTTCATGCTCTTCCTCCTTTTCTGATTATCGATGGGTAAAAGAAAAGCACCGGCATAATTGCCAGTGCTTTCAACTCCTCAGAATATATGATAGGACAAATTGGCAGTACAGTCAAGTGACCAACTGGGGGCTTAAAGGGGGCCTAATGGGGGCTTGTTATGGACAACTTTTATCCTTCTTTTACATCGTACATTATAGCATAGAAAGGAGCCGGTGTTAAGACGGCACAGGGACGACATTGGACGACAATTTCACGACGTGGGGACGACAATTTTTGTCCAGCTTTACATCGTACATTATACCATGCCTTGACCTGGGCGTCTTGCGACTTTTGGCGACATGCGGCGACGATTTTTGGAATCGGGGATCCATATCCGTAGCAATCACAAGAGGCGTTGCTGGGGTGAGTTCAACTTTTCCCTGTTGCATTTT
The DNA here is from genome assembly GCA_902775835.1 of uncultured Eubacteriales bacterium. The sequence continues at coordinate 3,561 of CACYNZ010000120.1, forward strand.
TCGCATGATACATGATATCAGTTTTCCATCACGACATCAAGACGACATCGGGGCGACATTGGACGACATTTACACGACATAGGACGACACATTTTTTCATATGAACTTTGCAAGCGTTATCATGCTGTGCCGCGACAAGCGCAATAGAAAAGCACCAGTCGTTTTATCGACTGATGCTTCCATATCTTTTCACAGGATACATGATACCACGTCAAGCCCTGGACATGGGTGGGACATTTTAGGACATACCAGGACATTTCAGGACATTTTGGGACATTCGAGGACATTTTTTGATGATGATAAAACAATGTACCCTAAGAAGCGGTATGCTGTTCATGTATGGCCGCCTGGATAAAGCCCACAAACAGCGGATGGGGCTTGTTGGGGCGGCTCTTGAATTCAGGATGGAACTGGACGCCAACAAAGAAATCCTCTTTGGACAGCTCGATGGTTTCCACCAATCGTCCGTCCGGGGACAGGCCAGAGAGGCATAAGCCCGCCTGCTCCAGCGCTTCCCGGTATGCGTTGGCAAATTCATACCGGTGGCGGTGGCGTTCACTGATCTCCTTTGTTCCATAGCACCGGGCGATTACAGTGTTTTCCTTTAGGATACAAGGATATTTGCCCAGGCGCAGGGTGCCGCCCTTGTCGATTTCATCGTTCTGCCCCGGCATGAAATCAATGACTTTGTAGAGGGCGTTTTCGTCAAACTCCCGGGAATTGGCATTTTCCAGACCGGCAGCGTGACGGGCAAATTCGATCACGGCGATCTGCATGCCCAGGCAGATGCCAAAGTACGGGACGTGATGCTCCCGGGCGTATTTTGCCGTCAGGATCATGCCCTCGATGCCCCGGCCCCCAAAGCCCCCGGGCACGATCAGCCCGTCCATGGGAGACAGGATGGCGTCCACATTTTCTTTTGTCAATGTTTCCGAATCGATCCAGGTAATATCGATTTTCGCATCCAGGGCGTAGCCCGCGTGGCGCAGTGCTTCTGCCACGGACAGATAGGCGTCGTGCAGCTGCACATATTTGCCCACCAAACCGATTTTGACCGTTTTGCTCTGATGCCGGATGCGTTCCACCAGCGCCTTCCATTCGGACAAATCGGGGGCAGGCGCCTGAATGCCCAGCTCCCGGCAAACGATGGCAGAAAGATTCTTTTGCTCCAGCATCAGCGGCGCTTCGTAGAGGATGGGCAGGGTCAGGTTTTCGATCACGCAATCGGGCTTCACGTTGCAGAAATGGGCGATCTTGGTGAAAATGCTGTCGTCGGTGATCTTTTCGTCAACCCGCAGCACGATGATGTTGGGGCTGATGCCCATGCCCTGCAATTCCTTGACGGAATGCTGGGTGGGCTTGGTTTTATGCTCCCCGCTGGCTTTCAGGTACGGCACCAGGGTAACGTGGACGTACAGGGCGTTTTCCCGGCCCACCTCCAGGCCCACTTCCCGGATGGCCTCGATGAAGGGCTGGGATTCGATATCGCCGATGGTGCCGCCGATTTCGGTGATGACCACGTCCGCGTCGGTCTTTTCGCCTACCCGGTAAATGAAGCGCTTGATTTCGTCGGTGATGTGCGGGATGGTTTGTACCGTGCTGCCCAGATATCCGCCCTGGCGCTCCCTTGCCAGTGGTCAGGTTGGAATACTTGTTCAGATCCTCGTCAATGAAGCGCTCGTAATGGCCCAGGTCCAGGTCGGTTTCCGCCCCATCCTCGGTGACGTACACCTCCCCGTGCTGGTAGGGGCTCATGGTGCCGGGGTCCACGTTGATGTAGGGGTCCAGCTTCTGCGCTGCAACCTTTAATCCCCTGGCTTTCAGCAGCCGCCCCAGGGACGCCGCTGTGATACCTTTTCCAAGGCCTGATACCACGCCGCCGGTCACAAAAATGTATTTGGTCATTTGCGTCTCTCCTTAAAGTGCTATTTCCGCGCTGCCGGGACGCGCTTCCTCCAGCAGCGGCTTGATCTTTTGCAGATAGGCGTCCACCTGCTCCGGGCACCTGCCGATATACCGCTCAGGCGCGAGAGCCGCTTGCAGATCTTCCCTCGTCAGTTTCAGGTCTTCCTCCCGCTCCAGCCGCTGCAACAGGTCGCAGAGGCCGCCCTCGTTCATTTGGCGAATGGCCTCCATGGAGCACCGCCGGATGGCTTCATGCGCCTGCTGACGGTTTCCGCCTTGTTTGACGGCGTTCATCAGCAGGTTTTCGGTGGCGATGAAGGGCAGATATTCCATGACCGATTTTTCAATCATGCGCTCGTTGACACGCAGTCCTCCCGTCACATTTTGGGCAAGACGAAGAATGGCATCCGCGCACAGGAAGCCCTCCGGCATTGAAATGCGGCGGTTGGCCGAATCATCCAGCGTTCTTTCCAACCACTGGGAGGAGGCGGTCAGCGGGGCGTTGAGGGCGTCCACCATCAGATAGCGGGACAGGGAGCATATCCGTTCGCACCGCATAGGATTCCGCTTGTAGGCCATGGCGGACGATCCAACCTGCGTTTGCTCAAAAGGCTCTTCCAGATGCCGGTCATGCTGCATGAGACGGATATCCGAGGCCATGCGATAACATGCTTGGCCCAAACAGGAAAGGGCGTTCAGAATACAGCTGTCCACGATACGGGGATATGTCTGGCCGCAAACGTCAAAGCAGCTGTCAAAGCCGAACTCCGCCGCGATCATGCGGTTCATTTGATCGATTTTCTCCTGATCGCCTTCAAAAAGTTCCAGAAAGCTGGCTTCCGTGCCCGTGGTGCCCCGGCAGCCCAGGAAGCGCAATGTGCCCAGGGAATGCTCGATTTCGTTCAGGCCGAAGACATAATCCTGCAGCCACAACGTTGCGCGCTTTCCCAGCGTGACCGGCTGCGCAGGCTGATAGTGCGTATAGCCCAATATAGGCAAAGCCTTGTACTGTTCGGCAAAGGCGGACAGATTTGCCATGACCTGCCGCACCTGCTTTCGCAAAAATCGCAGCGCGTCCCGGTAGAGGATCAGGTCCGCGTTATCGGTCACGTAGCAGCTGGTGGCACCCAGATGAATGATTCCCGCTGCCTCCGGCGCCGCTTGTCCATAGGCGTAAATGTGCGCCATGACATCGTGCCGCACCTCTTTTTCCCTTTGGGACACGCAGGCGTAGTCAATATCCTGGATGTGCGCTTCCAGAGCGTCCACCTGTTCCTGCGTGATAGGCAGTCCCAGTGCCCGCTCCGCCCGCGCCAGGGCTGTCCACAGCCTGCGCCACGTCCGGAAACGGGTGTCCGAAGAAAACAATGAAAGCATAAACGCCGAAGCATACCGGATGGAAAGGGGCGTTTCAAATCGATCGGTCATTGTTTTTTCTTCCTTCACTTTCTGATGATGATGCTGTCCCGCTCGGGACCCACGGAAATATACGTTATGGGGCAGCTGATTTCCCGCTCAATATACGTAACATAACGCTGCGCCTGCGGCGGCAGATCTTCCCACCGACGAGCAGATGTCAGATCGCACCGCCAGCCCTCAAGCCAGGTCAGCACAGGCTTTGCCTCCTCCATTTCCGCAGGGAAGGGAAAATCCGTACTGCGACGGCCATGCAACGCGTAGGCTGTACAGACGGGAATCTGCTCCAAATAGCTCAGCACATCCAACTTCGTAAGGGCGATTTCCGTGGCCGCCTGCACGTTGACGCCATACCGCGTTGCCACGGCGTCAAAGGGGCCAACCCTGCGGGGGCGTCCGGTTTTGGCTCCGTATTCCTTTCCGTTTTCGCGAAGTCTGTCCGCTTCCGCTCCAAACATTTCACAAACAAAGGGACCTTCCCCTACGCAGGTGGAATATGCCTTGACAACACCCACTACGCCGTCGATGGTAATCCCCGGGCAGCCAGCGCCGATTGGCGCATAAGCCGCCAGCGTATTGGAGGAGGTGGTGTAGGGATAAATGCCAAGATCCAGATCGCGCAAAGCCCCAAGCTGCGCCTCAAACAGAACTCGTTTTCCGCAGGCATGCGCGCTGGTCAGCTGCGCACCCGTATCGCACAGGAAGGGAATGATCCGATCGCAAAAGCGCATTTTCCATTCAAGCAACGCCTCCATTGTATATGGCTCCACGCCGTACATCCCGGTCAGCATCAGATTTTTCCATTCCAGAATCTCCTTCAAATGCGCTGCGAACGCTTCCGGATGGCGCAATTCCCCGGCCATAATGGTTTTCTTTTGATATTTATCGGAATAAAACGGGGCGATTCCCTGCTTTGTGGAGCCGTATTTTTTGTCCGCCAGCCGGGTCTCTTCCAGCTGGTCCTGCAGGCGATGCCATGGGAGCAGGAGGGAAGCGCGGTCGCTGATTCTCAGGTTCTCGGGCGTAATGGCGATGCCCCTGCTTTGAAGCTCGGTGATTTCCAGCCATAGGTTTTCCGGATCCAGTGCCACGCCGTTTCCCAGCACGTTGATCACCCCGTCCCGGAAAACACCGGAGGGCAGCAAATGCAGAGCAAAGGTGCCTTTTTCGTTGCTTACGGTATGTCCTGCGTTTCCTCCCCCCTGATAGCGGACAACGTAATCGAATTGGCCTGTCAGTAAATCCACCATCCTGCCTTTGCCTTCATCACCCCAGTTAATCCCCACCACAGCACATGCGCTCATTTTACCTTCTCCTTCAGCCATAAATCAATTTCCTTCGCAGCCTGGCACCCGTCCACCAAAGCCCTGACCACCAGGGACTGGCCGCTGTGCATATCTCCGGCGGAAAATAGTTTGCCCACCAGGTGATGGGAGCCATCTTTGGGCAGCAGCCGTCCCCGCGCATCCGCGGAGAGAGAAAAGCGAGCCAGCGTTTCTTCTTCACAGCCGATGAAGCCCGCCGCAATCAGCAATAGATCGCAGGGCAGCGTTTGTTCCGTGCCCGGAATGGGCGTCAGCTTGCCATCGGACTGTTTTTGCAGCCGCACCGTTTCCAGACCGGTGATCCTGTTTTCAGCATTCACCCGAATGATTTTGACGGTGGTTTCATAAACACGGGGATCGCTGCCCTGCAAGGCGATGGCCTCCACCTGGCCGTAATCGGTGCGCAGAGTGCGGGGCCACTGAGGCCATGGGTTTCCATCCGGCCTGCTTTCCGGGGCTTTGGGCATTATTTCCAGCTGTACAACGCTTTGGCACCCCTGACGCAGGGCGGTGCCCACGCAATCGTTGCCCGTATCTCCACCGCCTACCACCACGACATGCTTCCCCTGAGCAGTGACCGCAAGCGCAGTTCCTGATAATACGCTCTGGGTAGCCGCGGTGAGATAATCCACGGCAAAATGCACGCCATGAGCATCCATGTTTTCCACTTGCAGGGAACGGGGCTTCCGGGAACCGCAGCACAGGAGCACCGCGTCGTAAGCATGCAGCAAATCGGGCGACGCGGCGGTATTCAGCAGGAAGGAAATGCCTTCCGCCTCCATCAGGTGAATGCGCCGGGCAATGATTTCCTTGGGCAGCTTCATGTTGGGAATGCCGTACATGAGCAGTCCGCCGGGGCGATCTGCCCGCTCCATCACCGTGACGGTATGGCCCAGCTGATTCAGTAAATCCGCTGCCGCCAATCCCGCGGGGCCGCTGCCCACCACAGCGACCTTTTTCCCGGTGCGCACAGCGGGAACGCGGGGCTGTATCCAGCCTTTGGCAAAGCCCGTTTCAATGAGATACAATTCATTATCTCGGTTGGTCACGCCGTCGTCCGCCAGGTTGCAGGCCTTTTCGCACAGCGCCGGGCATACCCGCCCTGTGAATTCCGGGAAGGGGGCGGTCAGCAGCAGCCGCTCCAACGCTTCTTTTTCCTGGCCTTGATACAGCAAATCATTCCATTCGGGGATCAGGTTGTGCAAGGGACACCCGAAATCCGACTGGCAGAAGGGCACGCCGCAGTCCATGCAGCGCCCCGCCTGGCAGCGCCGCGCGTCTGCGGGCTGGGACAAATGCAGATCGTCAAAATCTTTAAGCCTTTCCCGCGCGTCCCGGTAAGGGTTTTCCGTCCGGGGATATTCCAAAAATCCTGTGCTTTTTCCCATACCGTCACGCCCCTTTCAGGAAGGCTAAGTATTCGTCGGAGATCACCGCTTTGAATTTGGGCAGATACGAATCAAAGTGGGTGAGGAGCTCCTTGGCTTTTTTTGAGCCCGTGGCCCGCTCGTGCAGCTGCAACAGCCGCTGCAATTCGCCCGCCTGGTTGGATGTGACAGTGTAGATTTTCACGTGGCCCGGGTTCATGCGATCCTGCAAATCATCCTTTTCATCCAGCACCCAGGCGATGCCGCCGCTCATGCCCGCGGCAAAGTTGTCGCCCACGGTTCCCAGCACCGCCACCCGGCCCCCGGTCATGTATTCGCAGCCGTGATCGCCCACGCCCTCCACCACGGCCCAGGCCCCGGAATTGCGCACGGCGAAGCGTTCGCCCGCCATCCC
>CACYNZ010000121.1 GCA_902775835.1 uncultured Eubacteriales bacterium
TATAGACAAGCGTGAATGATAAAGAAAAGAAATTAAAAAAAAGAAATAGAAAAAGTGCAATAATATTTTCATCTATTCGGTATAAAAAGAATGGGTTCAGTCAAAATGTTTCACGTGAAACATTTTTGATGAATCAGATAGGAAATGTCATGAATAAATGAAAATCATGATGATCGGGACAAAATATTGTTTAATCATTGATCGTGATGTTGTATTATAAGAGATATTGAAGTCGATAAATTCCTTCTGATTTCATACCCTCTCATCAGGGCCGGCGGTGCCCAATGACTGTCACTTCCAATGTTTCAACCCAACAGTTTCTGTTTCATCCGTCACTTGAGAAATTTTCTTGTTCTGCATATTATTTATCTCGATACCCCTCCTGTTTTTGATGTCGCCAACTTCCCGGTCAGCGATATTCATTTTACTGGTGGGGTACTTCCTTTTTAAGCCGTATCCTGGCGGATTCAGTTGAATGATATAGAAAGCTGCTTATCAGTTCGAGTATCTCTTAATGTTTCACGTGAAACATTTTTTTGGAATTCTATGAATGATAAAGAAAATGGAATTCATATCACAGGAGAATGATATGCGATGAATCAGTATGATATTGTTTCACGTGAAACAATGATGTCAATGATGAATGACAGAAAATGATGAAAGAAACATGCGGTAAGACAATGTAGATCGTTAAGACAAAAACAGAATATAAAATGTTTCACGTGAAACAATATACACATGATAAATTTGACAAGCATCGGGACAGTATGCAATAATCAACCGAAATTTTGCAGATGTTGCAATTTCTCCATTGTTCTGGATTGCATGGAAATGATTTAAGAAAGGAAGTTACATTGAGAGATGAGCAAAATTGTCGATGTAACGTATTATGTACACAGCGGCTTTTCATGTGCAATCGATGGAAATTTTTTTATTTTTGATTATTGGAGAGGTCAGGATCCTGAGGAACTGGAAGGACACGACCTGACCGTGGAAAAACTGAAGAATTACAAAAATGTCTATGTGTTTATCACGCATAGTCATCCTGACCATTTTGATCCCATTGTATATGAATGGTATAAGGAGCTGCCGGTCAATTATATTGTTTCTTATGAGATGCCGATTGGTTCCAGAGGAAAACGGATGAATCCTGGAGATACATATAAGATCAGCGAAAAAATACAGGTCAAGGCATTTGATTCAACTGATCTTGGAGTTTCCTATCTTCTGAGTTATGAGGATATCAATATCTTTCATGCAGGAGATTTGAACTTCTGGCATTGGCGGGAAGAATCCACTGCCCAGGAAATTGATGAGGCTGAAGTCCAGTTTAAAAATGCCATGGAGCCGATCAAAAAGGAAAACATTGATATTGCCTTTTTTCCGGTGGATCCAAGGCAGGGAAGACTTTTTGATGCCGGAGCGAATTATTTTCTGATGTCAGTAAAGCCAAGACTGATGATTCCCATGCATTTCTGGCAGAAAAATGAGATAGCTGTGGAATTTGCCAGAAGGAGCAGGAGCAGGGACAGTGAAGTTCTGGCCATGACAAAACCCGGAGAAAAAATCCGGCTGGAGTTTACAGACGATGGTTATATGGTGATCAACATACTGGATAATAAAAGAACAGATTCAGTATTTGCAGACAGGGACGGATATATAGACCTGGACAAATATGAAGAAAAGGATCCATTTCAGGATACAGATCTTCCTGTGAAATTTGATGAATAAGCCGACACAGCTGTGTATATTTTTGTGGAAACTGTGGAAAAGTAATAAACAGTTATCAACACTTTTCCACAGTTTTTGTGTATAATCTGTGGAAAAGTGTCATAAATTCGACAGTAAAAGGGATTTTATCAGTGAAAATCATGGATGAACGGTGCAAAACAGAAAGTTATGCACAACCTTTTACGGGAAAGAAAATGTGAGCCGGGGAAAACCGGAAAGCTGCGATCAGGAAAAAAAGACAGTTCAGAAATTGCAGAATCGGTGAAGAGCACCGAACATCCGTCATGAAGAATAACTACTGAAAACAAAACCGAGGGGAAAAACGGAAGAATTAGGAAGATTCTTCTGAAGGGAAGATACAGTGAACCGGAAACACTCCGGTTTTTTTGAATAGAAAAAATGGCGAGTAAAAGATTGTGAATCGTTTGACTATTGCAAAAAGCATATAGATTGGGTAAAATATCATCTGGGTTTGGCCCAAATAAAGGAGGTAATTACCATGGCCGTAAAAGTTGCTATTAATGGTTTCGGAAGAATTGGTCGTCTCGCATTCCGTCAGATGTTTGGTGCTGAAGGATACGAAATCGTTGCTATCAACGATCTGACCAGTCCTGCTATGCTTGCTCATCTTCTGAAGTATGATACCGCTCAGGGCTCCTACATCGGAAGAATCGGCGAGAATCTGCACACCGTCGAAGCCACTGAAGATTCCATCGTTGTGGATGGCAAGGAAATCAAGATCTACGCTGAGAAGGACGCTGCCAACTGCCCCTGGGGCAAGCTGGACGTGGATGTAGTTCTTGAGTGCACCGGCTTCTATACCAGCAAGGACAAGAGCATGGCTCACATCAATGCTGGCGCCAAGAAGGTCGTTATTTCTGCTCCTGCAGGAAAAGATCTCAAGACCATCGTTTACAATGTAAACAATGAGACCCTGACCACCGAAGATCAGATCATCTCTGCTGCTTCCTGCACCACCAACTGCCTGGCTCCCATGGCCAAGGCTCTGAATGATGCATATCCGATCCAGAGCGGCATCATGACCACCGTGCATGCTTACACCGGTGACCAGATGATCCTGGATGGTCCTCACCGCAAGGGCGACCTCAGACGTGCCCGCGCTGGTGCCTGCAACATCGTGCCTAACTCCACTGGTGCTGCCAAGGCTATCGGCCTGGTTATCCCTGAACTCAACGGCAAGCTGATCGGCTCTGCTCAGAGAGTGCCTGTGGCTACCGGTTCCACCACTCTGCTGGTGGCTGTTGTCAAGGGCAAGGACGTGACCGTGGATTCCGTGAATGCTGCCATGAAGGCTCAGGCTTCCGAATCCTTCGGCTACAACACCGAAGCCATCGTTTCCTCTGACGTGATCGGCATGAAGTATGGCTCCCTGTTCGATGCCACCCAGACCATGGTTGCCAAGCTCGACGACGACACCTATCAGGTGCAGGTTGTGTCCTGGTATGACAACGAGAACAGCTATACCAGCCAGATGGTCCGCACCATCAAGTACTTTGCAGAACTGAAGTAATTCAGAATCAGAATCTGAGGCACTGTGCCAATGATCTGAAAACCGGTCTGACCTAAGTCAGACTGCTGACAAAGTGGTATATCTGCCCCGCTTTTCGACAGTTTCTGTCTGAAAAGCGGGGTTTTTCTGATAAAAATGCAGTATAAGTATTTGAGATACGGATTCTATAGACGGTGCGAAAGACAACATCTTTATAAAAAAACCTGAGTTTCTCCGCGCGTCATGCACAGACGGAAACTCAGGAAATATTTTGGGGAAAATGCAGATCAGAAACTGTTGTACAGACCTTCTTCTGCGTGGTCGATGGTGAGAAGTCCGGCTCCGAATTTAGCATTCGGACCTATGCCCTGGCGGCAGGATACGGAAAACAGATTTTCATCTGTAATCCTTAGCTGACCGGACCAGTCGCCATAGAGGATGTAATTGCCGGAGATCACTTTCCATTCACCGGATATGGAAGTAAAGGACACAACCTCAAAACCCCATTCCCTGCTGTGATCTGTCAGCCAGTAATAAAGAAACTGAGGTTCCACATAAAGGGACATGGGACGTTTTGTCTTTTCGACGGGAGTGGCATACAGGGAGAAGGAATGTGTGCTCCCCTCCGTAGCTTCATCCAGTGTGGAATCATAGTCATTGATTTCCCAGCTGGGAAATACGCCCTCAAATCCGCATTGTGAATGCAGTCCAAGAAGTGTGGGGCGCTGACTGCTCAGAATGACCACCCAGAAACGTCCATCGATATAATCGGTGCGCCAGAGAAAATCAGTAAAATCCTGGGTAAAGGCGTTCTGAATCATCTGATACTGCAGCTGGGGAGAATGGAGAAAAGGAAAGGTTTCATCTCTGGTAAGATCAAGTGCCATACGGGACAGAAACATGTAAGGCCTCTTTCTGCACCTGGATAGAACTCAAATGCCCAATTCTCCTGCACAGGGATCTATATCCAGGGTTGCGAAGTAATCTTTTGGCTCTTCCGCGCGGCGGATCAGCCGGAATTCATGGTTTTGCGTGTAAAGAATTTCTGCACTGCGGAGGCGGCCGTTGTAATTATATCCCATGGAATATCCATGAGCGCCTGTGTCATGGATGACAACCAGATCTCCGTCACAGATTTCAGGAAGCTGACGGTCAATGGCAAACTTGTCATTGTTTTCACACAGGCAGCCGGTGACATCATATACGTGATCACATGGCAGCTGACTCTTTCCGCATACGGTGATATGGTGATAGGCACCGTACATGGCAGGACGCATGAGATTGGCAGCGCAGGCATCCAGGCCGATATAATGCTTGTATGTGTCCTTGTGATGTGTGGCGTGGCTTACGAGCCAGCCCTCGGGACCGGTTACCCAGCGTCCAAGCTCTGTCTTGATGGCCGGTCCGTTTTCCGGGAAGCGCTGCTCATAGACTTTCCGGACATTCTCACCGATCTGGAAGATGTCCGGAGCCTTGTCATCGGGCTTGTAGGGGATGCCGATGCCGCCGGAAAGATTGATGAAGGCAAAGGTGAGACCGGTTTTCCTGGAAAGCTCGGAGCCGATATCAAGAAGAATGCCGGCGAGCTTGGGATAATAAGCCTCATCAATGGTATTGGAAGACAGGAAGGCATGCAGGCCGAAGGAGGAAGCACCCAGGGTTTTCAGTCTTGCAAGGCCTTCTTCCAGCTGTGCATAGGTAAAGCCGTACTTGGCTTCACCGGGATTTCCCATCACGAACGTGCCGATGGTGAAATCTCCGCCGGGATTGTAGCGGCAGCAGATGCATTCCGGAATGCCGCCGTGCCTTTCCAGGGTATCGATGTGGGTGATGTCATCCAGATTGATGATGGCATTGAGGCTTCTGGCAAAATCAAATTCCCTGTCCGGCATGGCGTTGGCGGAGAACATGATGTCATTTCCGGAAAAACCGAGCGCTTTGGCAAGCATGAGCTCCGTTTCACTGGAACAGTCCAGTCCGCAGCCTTCATCCTTGATAATGCGGAGGATGGAGGGATTCGGCAGTGCTTTTACAGCGAAGTATTCCTGGAAGGAATGACACCAGGAAAAGGCTTTTTTCAGATTTTTAAGTCTGGTGCGGATCCCGGTCTCATCATACAGATGAAAGGGGGTTGGGAACTGTTCGGCGGCTTTTTCAAAGACGCTTTCCGGAAGATTGAAGTTTGGCATGAAATGTCTCCTTACTTTGCTTTTTTTGCCAGCAGATAGGATCCGAACAGACCGCTGTTGATGCCAAGACCGGGAGCAACGATGTAGTCCTCCAGACCATGATTCACGGATTCGGAAGAAATGTATCCGCCAAGGTATTCAATGGTTTTTGCACGGATCATGGGGAACAGGAAATCCTGCTGCATGACGCCGCCGCCAAGAATAATTTTCTCCGGAGAGAAGGACATGATGGCGTTATGGCACATCTGGGCGAGATAATCGGCTTCAATGGTCCACCCGATATGGGAGGCAGGCAGATTCCTTGAAGAAATGCTCCAGCGCTTTTCCAGGGCAGGACCGCTGGCCAGGCCTTCGAGACAGCCTTTATGATAAGGACAGAAGCCTTCCGGAGAGGGATCTTCCGGATGCGGACATATGAGCTGATGACCGAGCTCCGGATGCATCATGCCATGTACCGGTTTTCCGTGGATGATCAGCCCCCCGCCCACGCCTGTTCCGATGGTGACATACAGACAGCTGTCCAGGCCTCTGGCGGCGCCCAGCTCGGCTTCGGCCAGGGCTGCGGCATTGACATCCGTATCCATATACACCGGAACATTCAGCGCTTTCTGGAAAGCGGGAAGAATGGGATACATTTTCCATGCCAGTTTCGGCGTATGGGTAATATATCCATACGTGTCAGAACCGGGATGAAGATCAATGGGTCCGAAACAGCCGATTCCCAGGGCGCAGATTCCGTGGAAAGCAAAAAACTGAATCATTTCCGGCATGGTTTCTTCGGGTGTCAGGGTGGGAATGGAAACTCTTTCCAGAATTTCCGCATTTTCGTCCAGACAGCTCAAAACCATTTTTGTTCCGCCGGCTTCGAGTGCACCATATATATTCATGCAGAAGTACCTCAAAAGAAAATATGTGCAAAAAAAAGTCTAATCGAAGTGAGATTGATTGTCAATGATGGAATGTGAGGGTACAATGCACTTATCATGCACTTATTGCAGGGAGGATGCCGAGATGGACGAGAAACGCCTTCAGTCAATCATGGATCATGCCGTGGAAACCGGAGAACTGGCAGGATGCAGCCTGCTTCTGATAAAGGACAGAACACCCGTATGCTATCTTGAATCGGGGCTTGCGGACCGGGAAAACCATATTCCTGTCCGGCGGGATACCATATTCCGGCTGTACAGCCAGTCCAAGCCGATCACCAGCGCGGCGGTCATGTATCTGATCGAGCAGGGAAAGCTGGACCTGATGGATGAAGTCAGAACATTTCTTCCGGGGTTTGCGTCCCAGAGCGTGGCAGAGCAGGACGGGCTGAAGCCGGTTATGCGTCCGGTGAGGATTTCGGACCTTCTGTCCATGACATCCGGGCTTGTCTATCCGGAAGCAGACGCCAGCGGCAGGGCCATGGGTGAACTGTTTGAGGAAAACCGGCAGCGCATGGACCGGGATCAGGGCATGGATACCCTGGAGTTTGCCAACCGCATGGGCAATTGTCCGCTTGCGTTCCAGCCGGGCCAAATGTTCCGTTACGGGGTCAGCGCGGACGTTCTTGGCGCGGTGGTGGAAGTGGTCAGCGGAAAACGGTTTGGTGATTTTCTCCGGGAAGTCTTCTTTGAGCCCCTGGGCATGAAGGATACCGCCTTTTATGTGCCGGAAGAAAAAATGCACCGGCTGTGCAGATGCTATCAGCGCACGCCGGATGGACTGAAGGAATATCATGTGGATCATCTGTGCGTGAGAGACACGGTAAAAAATCCGCCTTTTGAGTCCGGCGGCGCAGGACTGTTTTCCACCCTGGACGATTATGCGGCGTTTGCCGGCATGCTGCTTGGCGGCGGAACCTATGAAGGAAAGAGAATTCTCTCGCCGGGCACCGTGGATTTCATGACCCGGCCCCAGGTGGATGAAACGGGCTGGGATAACCTCACGGGATTCGGCTACGGGAAGCTGATGCGCATCTGCACGGATCCGGGAAAAGCTGTTTCCATCAGCCGGGAGGGTGAGTACGGCTGGGATGGCTGGCTGGGCACCTATTTTGCGAATTTCCCGAAGGAAAACATGACATTGCTTGTCTATCAGAACACGAAAGACACCGGAACAGGCCCGATGGTCAGAAAACTGAGGAACTGCCTTCTGTCCGGTCTATGAACGGGGAAAAATGAATGAAAACCAAACTGTGGACAGGAATTGCCCTGCTGGCAGTGCTTGCAGTGGTGGCTGTTATCCTGCTGTCAGGCGTAATCAGGACATACCCTCAGGTGGTGGAGGAACAGCAGAGAACGCCCTCGCCGAGTCCGGTATACGGCAATGTGATGGCGGTCACACCGGATCCCAGTCAGCCGACACCGCTTCCGGTGATGAAGAACGGATCCCGGGGCGTGGCGGTTCAGGCACTTCAGATGAAGCTCAGGGAGCTGGGATATTTCTCGGATGAAGCTGACGGATACTATGGTCCCGTGACGGAGCAGGCTGTGCTCATCTTTCAGCAGCAGAACGGACTGGATGCGGACGGTGTGGCCGGGCCTATGACCAATGAACTCCTGTTTTCCGGGGAGGCTGCCGCGTTTACTGCGACGCCGGAACCTTCTCCGATACCGGCGGCAGTCACGGAGATGCCCGAAAGCACGGACATGGATCAGATGGAGGAAGTGGTTCTGGAGGAGGAGGTACAGGCGCAGAAAGGATATGTCACGCCTGACGGCTTTCCGCTGCTGGTCAACCGGGAATTTCCTCTTGCAGACGACTATATGCCCTACGACCTGGTGGACATGAACGACTACTGTGACAGCGGGATTGTCAGGATCAAGTACAAGGAAACCCAGGGAGAGCGCGAAGCGGTGGATGCCCTGATGGTCATGCTCGGGGACGCTGTGGCGGAAGGCATTTCTCCCTGGCAGATCAGTGCGGCCTACCGGACGGTGAAGGATCAGCAGCGGATTTTCAACAACCGGGTAAATGAGTACATGAAAGAAAACGGACTGAGCCGGTCCAAAGCCAGAAGCGCAACGCGGAAAACCGTGGCGGATCCGGGAACCAGTGAGCATCATCTTGGGACGTGCTTCGATATCACGGTACCGGGAACAACCTTTGCGGGCACAGAGCAGGCCAGATGGCTTGGAGAACATTGCTGGGACTACGGCTTTATCCTGCGGTATACGAAGGATAAGGAAAAAATCACGGGCTTTCTCGCGGAAGCCTGGCATTTCCGGTATGTGGGCGAAGAGCACGCACGGATCATGAGAGACGAAAACCTGTGCCTGGAGGAGTATCTGGAAAAATATAAACCTGTCATATAATGATGTTGTGTTTCTTCAAAGCGAAATGTTATAATGCCCTTTTGTAAGGAGATGGTAGTGAATGGATATGATTACCCGGATTGCAGAACTGACTGCCTCCAGTATTGCGGAGCAGTGGAAGGATACGGAGAATCTGCCCGGGGCGGAACAGATCAGGGGATTTCTCGAAGTACCGCCGAACCCCGAAATGGGCGATTACGCATTCCCCTGCTTCCGTCTGGCCAAGAGCCTGAGAATGCCTCCGGTGAAGATTGCCCAGCAGCTGTGCGGAAGCTGGGCGCATGAAGATGTGGCCCGGGTGGAAGCTGCCGGCGGATATATGAACTTTTTCCTGAACCGCGCCAATTTCGCGGAAACCGCCCTGAAGGCCATGCTGGAAGCGGGCGAGAATTATGGAAAATCGGATGAAGGAAAGGGAAAGACCATCTGTCTGGATTATTCCTCCATCAATATCGCCAAGCGTTTCCATATCGGACATCTGTCCACCACCATGATCGGCAACAGCCTCAAGCGGATCTATGAATTCCTGGGCTATACCACGGTGGGCATCAATCACCTGGGCGACTGGGGAACGCAGTTCGGCAAGATGATCTGTGCCTATAAGAAGTGGGGTACCCGGGAAGAAGTGGAAAAGGGCGGCGTGGACGCCATGACGTCTTTGTATGTCCGTTTCCATGAGGAAGCCGAGAAGGATCCGTCCCTTGAAGATGAGGGCCGTGCCTGGTTCAAGAAGATTGAGGACGGCGATGAAGAGGCTCTGGCCATCTTTGCCTGGTTCAAGGAAGTCACGCTTCGTGACGCGGCCAAAGTGTATGAAAAGCTGGGCGTTTCCTTTGACAGCTATGCCGGAGAAAGCTTCTATGTGGACAAGATGGCTCCCGTGATTCAGGAACTGCGGGACAAGAATCTTCTGGTGCAGAGTGAAGGCGCGTGGGTTGTGGACCTGAGCGAGGACAACATGCCGCCCTGCCTGATTCTGAAGAAGGATGGCACGACCATCTATGCCACCCGCGACATCACGGCAGCCATTTACCGTCAGAACACCTATCATTTTGACAAGTGTCTGTATGTGGTGGCGTATCAGCAGGACCTGCATTTCCGTCAGGTTTTCCGTGTGCTGGAGAAGATGGGATACGACTGGGCAAAGGACTGTGTTCATGTATCCTTCGGCATGGTCAGCTTTGAGGGTGAGGCGCTGGCAACCCGCAAGGGCAATGTGGTGTACCTGGAAGAC
>CACYNZ010000122.1 GCA_902775835.1 uncultured Eubacteriales bacterium
GGCACCTACAATATCTGCACCAAGGTCACCAATGACGAGTCCTGCCTCGGCGTGACTGCGGTGGCGGATGAGGTACGGGATATCGAGCTGACAGGAGAGACCAACAAGTACGGCTGGGAAATTCCTGTGGAGACACTGAAGTTCTCCTATTATTCCTGCGATGATGACGCCACCAACCAGAAGGAAGAGGATGAGCGTCTTGCGGAAGTGGATAAGGTGCTCAAGGATGAGTTCAATATTGAGATTGAAAAGCTCATCTATGCCCAGGATTCCACGGAACGCCTGAACCTGATGCTCGCTGCCAATGATTATCCCGAAGTCATTGTCGGCATGAGTGATGCCATGGCAAATACCTTCATCGAGCAGGGACGTGCCATTGAACTGACTCCGTATCTGGAAAAGTATGGACAGAATGTGCTGGCTTCCTATGGTCCCTACATCAACATGCTCAAGGAAGATGACGGAAGCCTGTACAAGCTTTCATCCTGCATCGGAAACACCACGGATGTCATGGGCCGTGACTTTGAAATCCGCTGGGACCTGTTTGAAAAGACCGGAATGGAGGTTCCCTCCAGCTTTGCTACATTCCATGATGTGGTGAAGGCCATGGTGGAACAGAATCCCACCACGGAAAATGGTGAGAAAGTATACGGCTTCACGGCTTTCACGCTCAAGGGCGAGGAATTCTTCGCCACGCCTCTTCTGTACATGGGATTCTATAATGCACCCACGGGTATTTACAAGATGAATGATGACGGCAGCATTTCCTACTGGATTGATACCGAGGAAGGCCGCACGGTTGCCAAGTATATCAACCAGTTCTGGCGTGAAGGTCTGATTGATCCCGATTTCCAGACAAAGGATTACGATACATCAAAATCCTTCATGTCTTCCGGCCGCGTGGTGGCCAATATCGGCACCTGGTGGCACAATTTCGTCGGCGGACATCAGATCTGGGAAACCACTGATCCCAACTATACCATCAACAAGCATATGCGCTCCATCACCTGGGAGGAGACCGATGCCACTCCTCAGCTGATCTCCAATAACTATATCCGTTCCGCCCGCGTGATCATCACGGATAAGTGCACGGATCCCGCAGCCATCGTCCGCTATCTGGACTGGCAGACCTCTCCTCTGGGCGTTGCTTTCAACTCCATGGGCCCGGAAGGCAGCGACAAAGCCTGGTATATCGGTGAAGACGGCCTCATCTATGTCAACGACAAATACTGGTATGGCGATCCCGGCAACAATTCCTTCCTCTGGGATGATTTTGAGACAAAAGAATGCGGCGGTTGGAACTATCCCATTGCTAACCCGGGCTATACAGCCATCAATGCCGTGGACGATCCTGCCAAGGGCTGGGGCGATCCTGTTTCCAAGGTCAATATGTGGGATCTGATTCCGGATTATTCCAAGCTGGATCCGGAACGTCTGTCCATCGGCATGCAGATGTATCTCCTGGATGCCCAGACGGCCAAGACCTATATTTCTGACATGACGGCCTGGACCGTGTCCTTCTCTTCTGAGAGTGAGGAAGCGATTATCCAGCAGGATGTCAAGGAACAGCTTCTCGAAGACTGGTGCAACTGCATTATGGCTTCCTCTGAGGAAGAATGCGACGCTCTGTATGACGTCATGGTCGAGAATGCTCATGACCTTGGACTGGACAAGCTGGTTGCAGCACAGCAGGAAGTTGTGTCTGTGAACATGGCCAAGCTTGATGGCAGCTATTTCAACAAGTAAGTCAGAGGGATCATTTCGAACAAGCGATTCCCTGAAGATGGGGGAAGTCCGTTTTCGGGCTTCCCCCTTTATATGCCGGAACAGAAAGGAGGCAGCGCATGGCAGGACAGTTTGAACTGGTTACATCCCGCATGCATGCCCGGATCTCCGATGGCCTGCTCACTTCCATTATGCCGGGGGCGAATGTATCTTCAGCCCGCGAAAGCGGTTTTTTCCGGGCTGACCAGGGAACTGGAAAGATACGCGTGGTTTACGAGATGGATGGGCAGCGGAAAAAGGCGGAAACCGGGGCGGTGGATGAAGAGTCATATGAAGAGACGAACTGCGGATGTGCACTTATGACACGGTTTTCCCGGAATGAGGATCTGTATCAGGAGAATCTGTGGAGCGCGGATGACGGACTTACCTGGACGCTGCGCATCTGCAATGTGTCCGGCCGCCCGGTCCATATACTGGATCTGGGGCTGCTGTTTTCCTTTGACTCGGATTTCGCATGGGGTGGAAAGGCGGCGGACAAGGTCATTGCGAAGCTGTTCGTCGGAGGACATGGGACACGGATTACCGCCGGTTACTGTGACGGGCACGGTCCGCTTCTGCTGATCACGCCCAGGGGCAGTACCCGGATGCTGTATATGACGCCAGAGGGAAAGCGCGGTGCTTTTGCGCTCTATCCGGAAGCGAGCACCGTGCGGGAGGAGGCAGAACGCCAGGGTGCCCGCCTGCATCTGCCGTCCCATACCTGCATGCTTGCGTCGGGCGAAAAAGCGGAGTATGTGCTTCGCTTTGCCTGGGCGGAAGACCAGGAGCGGGCCAGGGAAATGCTTGCCGGGGAAAGCGCGGACATCCAGGTGCTTCCGGGCATGACGGTGCCCCGCGGGGAGAAGGTGCGGCTGAGCGTGGACACTGCATGGGAAAACCCTCAGCTGCAGCTGCCGGAAGGCGCTTCCCTGCTTCGGACTTGGGAGGCGGGAAAACGGAGTAACTATGAAATCTGTTTCCGGGATCTCGGAGAGCAGACAGTCTGGCTCGTAAGCGGGGATGGAAGGAGCATGAACCTGGATTTCTTTTCCACAGAACCGCTTTCGGTTATGCTGAGGAAACGCGGGGCGTTCATTGCAGCACATCAGCACAGGGATCCGGATAAATGGTATGACGGTCTTCTGGCGGAATGGAGCAATGACACGCACAAAATGCTCGGGCCGGATGACTATGACAGAATTCATGGATGGCGTATTTATGAAGTGACCTGTGACGATCCGGGGCTGAGCAAGCCGGCGTTTCTGGCTGCGAAAAATGCAGAGATTCCGGAAGAAGCGGAAATCCGAGCGCTTGACCGGTATGTGGAGCGTTTCGTCTGGGGCGGGCTTCAGTGTACAGAGGAGGAAGAATATCCGTACGCGATCTACGGGATCCCGGACTGGAAGCAGCTGCGTGACAGTCCGGATCCGGATGTCAAAGGCCGGGAGCATATATGGCGTATCTATGATTATCCTCATCTGGCACTTATGTATTTCAGTCTGTACAGAATTGTTCTGCATGATCCCGCAGCACCACTCACTCAGGATAGGCTGACCTATCTGTGCAGGGCAGCGCGCACGCTCATCGCCATGTACACTGTGCCTCTGGAACTGGATGGCTGGAGTGCCTTTGGCACGGGACTTTACAATGAACTGGTGACAGAGGAGATCCTGGATGCGCTGGAGCATGAACAGTTAAGGGACCTGAAACGGCGTTTGGAACGGCTGTGGAACCGGAAGGCCTACACGTTTGTCCATCGACAGGCAGACGTGTTCGGTTCGGAATATCCTTTTGACACCACTGGCTTTGAGTCCACCCAGGCACTGGCGGATCGGGCACAGAAGATTTCCGTGGCCGACAGCGGGGCAAGAATGGAGGACCGGGAGATCTCGCCGGTTCAGGCGGAACAGTTTCTGCACCGGCAGATGCAGTGCAATATCGCATGCCGGGGCGTTCTGGAGCCGGGGTATGGGCTTTATGGATCGGATATCCGTGGGGATAATTTGCATTATACGCTCAGCTACATGTCTCAGATGGGCGGCTGGGCCGTAATGCAGTATGCGCTGTACCATGCGGAGAACCCGTTCCCGTATCTGAGGCTGGGATACGGATCCCTGATGAGTTCCTGGGCTCTGCTGAACAGTGGGGATGCCAGGAGTGCGTATGGCTTCTGGTACCCGGGAAAGGAAAGTGACGGAGCGGCAGGCGGTGGCTTCGAACCGTCTTTCCTCGGCGAAACCTGGCTTCAGCAGAAGCATCATGGGGGAAGCTGGTATTATTCCTGTGAGATTGATCTGGGTTACTGCGGTTATCTGCGGGGTGCCTGTTCGTATGCCGCCCTGGATCCGTTATTTGGACCGGTGCTGGTGGGAGCGCACTTGGAAAGAGCGGGAAACCGGATCAGTATCCGTCCCGCAGACGGTGTTCGAAGGCGCATGCATTTCATTACCATGCAGGCAAAAATGCATGTGCTGGCGGAGAACGCACAGATCGAAAAGCTGACTGTGAACAGAGACAGCGGAATATTGGAGATGGAACTGAAGCCGTATCCTGCCCGGAAGCAGACAGAGGTCCAGGTTGCGTTGGAAAGCCGGTGTGGACGGAGCTGGAGCAGACAGGCGTGTCAGGACACAGAATGCAGCAGGGATGGCGAACACTTGGTCCTGTGCTGGCCGATGCCTGACTGGATCGGTGATCTTGCGGATAAGCTGACAGAGGAGGGGACAGAAGATGTTTGACAATCATTCGCTACCGATAAACAGTGTGCGGGTATCTGACCCGTTTTGGGACAGCCGGATTCTCAATGCAGTGGAGCGTGTCATTCCGTACCAGTGGCGGGTGCTCAATGATGCGGAGCCGGGGGCGGAGAAAAGTCATGCTGTGATGAATTTCCGAATTGCGGCGGGACTTGAGGAAGGTGAGTTCGGAGGGCGCCAGTTTCAGGACAGTGATCTGGCAAAATGGATGGAAGCGGCATCTTTCAGCCTGATGTACCGGGACAGTCCGGAAATCCGCGCCCATCTGGACGAGGCAATCGGACTGCTGGAAAAGGCACAGCAGCCGGATGGCTATCTGGATACGCACTATATTCTCAAAAAGCCGGACCGCAAGTGGAAAGAGCTTGCTCATGGCCATGAACTGTACTGCGCCGGGCACATGCTGGAAGCTGCGGTGGCATATACGCAGGTGACAGGGGATGACCGGTTCATGAAGGTCATGGATCGCTTGGTGGATCTGATAGATGCCACGTTTGGAAAGGACCCGGGAAAGACGGAAGGATATCCGGGTCACGAAGAGATTGAACTGGCCCTTATGAAGGCATATGCGCTGAAACAGGACGAAAAGTATCTGCGCCTGGCGGATTATTTCATCCGGGCCAGGGCGGCTGTACCTGGTTTCAAGGAGAATGATCCCGTATACCGGGAGTATGCGGAAAAAGACCGGAGCCTGGATGCGAGTTATTATCAGGCGCATAAGCCGCTGACGGAGCAGGAGAGTGCGGAAGGACATGCGGTGCGCGCCATGTATCTGTTTACCGGTGCCGCGGATGTGGCGCTGGCCACCGGAGCACAGGATCTGAAAGCAGCCCTGGAGAGACTGTGGAACAATGTGACCCGCAGGCGGATGTATATCACAGGTGGTGTAGGTTCTCAGGGCGCCGGAGAACGCTTCACCATTGACTACGACCTTCCCAATGATACCTGCTACACTGAGACCTGCGCTTCTGTGGGACTCGCCATGTGGGCACTGCGCATGCTCCGGCTGGATCCGAAAGCTGAGTATGCGGACATCATGGAGCGGGCACTGTATAACAATGTGCTAAGTGGAATAGCGGTGGACGGTGAGCATTATTTCTATGTCAATCCGCTTCAGATTCGGCCCGAAACTGCAAGGTTCCGTGCAGACCTGGCAGATGTGGAGCCCAGCCGCGTCAAGTGGTTCGGATGTGCCTGCTGCCCGCCCAATGTGATCCGCACACTGACCGGACTCGGCGGATATGTGGCCACGCGCATGGACGAAAGAATCTATCTGCATCTGTATGTCGGCAGCCAGATTGATCTGGGCGGCGGAAGCATTCTGGAGATCAAGACGGAAATGCCGTGGGAAGGCGAAGCAGAGATCCATGCTGCATCGGAACGGGCTGTGGACCTGGCATTGCGTATTCCCGGATACGCCGGCAGCTTTGACATACAACTGGATGGACAGTCATGTTTTTGGCAGGAACGCCAGGGTTATGCCTTCCTCACTTTGCCGCCCGGCGGAACGCTCAGAATCAGTTTTGCCATGAAGCCTCAGGTGATCGCCGCCAATCCGCATGTGCAGGAAGATTGCGGAAAGGTATGTGTACTTCGCGGGCCCTTTGTCTATTGCGCGGAAGAGGCGGATAACGGAAAAGATCTGCAGGATATCCGGCTGAATGTGAATGCACCTCTGTCTGTGGAGAAGTCTGACCTGTTTGGCGGCATCCGGGTAATCCAGGCGGAAGGATGGAAAACAGATCCGGAAGCATTTGCAGACGATGTCCTGTACCGCGATATATCGGGCGTGAAGGAAAAGGAAACGCAGGTGACACTGATTCCGTATCACCTGTGGAACAATCGTGGCGAGGGCGAAATGTCTGTCTGGCTGCGTGCATAAGGAGCGTGTATGGCAAGGTTTGAAAGCTCAGGGGATGCACTCCTGATCCGCGTTGGACCGGAAATCCTTCGTCTGGAAGCCTGGGGAGATGACAGTCTGCGCGTGCGTGCCCGCATGATGGGGCCGATTCTGGACTGGGACTGGGCATTGCTTCCGAAACCGGAGGTGGCGCAGGCTGTGTCTGTCTGCATCCGGGAGGATCAGATGCAGGCTTCGATAACCAATGGCTGGATCACGGCAGAAGTGTTCTATGACTCATGGTTCCGGAACGTTCAGATTGTGTACCGCAATGGAGAGGGTCGTGAACTTCTGCGGGAAGCAGGATATCAGGGAGGCTGGAAGCTGCGATGCCGCCACTGGAAGACACTGTCAGGCGGATGCTCTGCACTGAAGGTGACGTTTGAAAGTGATCCGGAAGAAAAGCTTTTCGGCATGGGAGAGTATCAGACAGAAGAACTGAACCGGAAAAACTGCATGCTCTCTCTTTCACAGCATAATACCCAGGCTTCCGTTCCCTTCGTCATCTCCTCGGCAGGATATGGTTTCTTCTGGCATAATCCGGCTGTGGGCCGCGCAGTGTTTGCCAGAAACTTTATGGAGTGGAGCGCTGAGGTTACGCAGCAGATGGATTACTGGATCACAGCCGGGAATACACCCCGCGTTCTTGAGCATGCCTTTGCCCGGGTGGTGGGTACGGCACCTATGATGCCGGAGTTCGGACTCGGCTTCTGGCAGAGTCGGCTTCGCTACTGGAACCAGGAACAGCTTCTGGAGACGGCACGGGAATACCGGCGGCGCGGACTTCCGCTGGATGTGATCGCCTGCGATTTCTTTCACTGGAGGCATATGGGGGATTTCCGGTTCGAGGAAGAGTTCTTTCCGGACCCCGCGGCCATGGTCCGTGAACTGAAAGACATGGGAACAGAGCTGATGGTCAGTGTATGGCCGCAGATATCCCTGCGCAGTGAGAACTATGTGGAAATGCGCGACGAAGGCCTGCTGGTCCGTACAGTGCGGGGAAATCCTGTGACCATGCAGTTTCCGGAAGACAGCGTGTTTCTGGACGCGACCAATCCGCGCACCCGTGCCTATGTATGGGAGAAGTGCCGGAAACATTATTATGATCTGGGTGTCCGGGTGTTCTGGCTGGATGAGGCGGAGCCTGAGTATGGCGTGTACGATTTTGACCTGTATCAGTATGCGGAAGGAACGGCTGAAGAAGTGAGCAATATCTATCCGCAGCGCTTTGCCAGGGCGTTCTATGAAGGCCAGCAGGCACAGGGACAGAAAGAAATAGTGAATCTGATCCGCTGCGCCTGGGCAGGGTCCCAGCGCTATGGAGCACTGGTATGGAGCGGTGATATTTCAAGTACATGGGAATCCATGCGGCGGCAGCTGTGTGCGGGTCTGAGTATTTCCCTGGCAGGCATTCCCTGGTGGAACAGTGATATTGGCGGGTTTGAGGACGGAAGGCCGGAGGATCCGGCGTTCCGGGAACTGCTTGTACGTTGGTTTGAGTGGGGTACATTTTGTCCTGTCATGCGTCTGCACGGAGACCGTCTGCCGGATACGCCCCTGAAGCGGCAGGACGGAAGCTCTGCATTGTTTACCGGTTCTCCGAATGAAGTATGGAGTTTTGGTGAGGATGCCTATGCAATCATGGTGAAATACCTGCAGCTGCGGGAAAGCATGCGCGATTATGTCCGTCTGCTGATGCAGCAGGCCCATGAGACCGGGGATCCGGTAATGCGCACCATGTTCTATGAGTTTCCGGAGGACGATGCGTGCTGGGTGCTGACGGATCAGTATATGTTCGGCCCGGACATGCTGGTGGCTCCGGTGCTTGCACCCGGGATAACCCGGAGGTCTGTATACCTGCCCGCAGGAGCGGAGTGGACCTGTATGCTGGATGGCAGGATGTATCAGGGTGGACAGCATGTGACCGCAGGATGTCCGATTGGGACCATTCCCGTGTTTTTCCGTGCCGGTACGCATGCAGAACTGGTTGGACGCAATGGCTGAACAGAGACGATATGACCGTGTGACAGCCATCATTTGATGATGAGGTGAAAGGAAATGGACAGACAGTTTCATACTGACAATCGGAAAAGACTTTATGCGATGATGAAGCCGAATTCCCTGATTCTCATGTTTTCAGGTGAGGAAGTCATCCGTACCAATGATGAATACTATCCTTTCTTTGCACACAGGAGCTTTGTCTACCTGACCGGACTGACCTGCAAGGAGGCGGTGCTGGCCGCAATGGTGGGCAATGACGGGGAAGTGGCGGAAACTCTGTATATTCTTCCTCCGGATCCTATGGCAGAGCGATGGACGGGACGCAGGGTGACGCCGGATGAAGCATTCGAGCAGTCAGGTATTGCCGATGTCCGTCCTGTCGGGCAGTTTGAACGGGATATGCATGCGCTGCTAGCATCGGGGTCCTATTCTGTGAGCATGACGCGCCCGGAACACCTGTATCTGGATGTATACAGGGCACATCCTGAAGACCGGCTTTTCCCGGCTCATGCCTTTCTGAGCAAGGCTCAGCGTGAGTATCCCTATCTGAAAGTGGAGAACGCGGACGCCCTGATACGCCGCCTGCGCTTGATCAAGGCACCCTGCGAGATAGAAGCGATGCGGAAGGCGGAGGAGATTACCTGTGCAGGGATTCTGGCCATGATGCGGGCATCACGGCCCGGCATGTATGAATACCAGTACAAGGCAGAGTTTGATCATGCCCTGGGTCAGTATGGACCGCAGGGGCCGGGATTTCCGTCCATCATTTCCGCAGGCCGGAATAATTTCTGCATCCATTATTACAGTTATACCGGTCAGGCCATGGATGGGGATATGATTCTTAATGATGTCGGCGCCCAGTGGGATCAACATATGACAGATGTCTCAAGAGGCTGGCCGTGCAACGGGCGTTTCAGCGAACGCCAGAGGCTTCTGTATGAGTGTGCACTGGCTACCAGCAATCATATGTTTGAAACAGTGCACCCGGGGATGGAGATGGCGGGGATAGACAGGGAAATCCGTGCTTACAATGCAGAGCGCCTTGTTGAAGCGGGCGCTCTGGACCGGGTGGAACATATTGGAAAGCTTATGTGGCATGGAGGCGCTCACCATGTAGGCTATGATGTTCATGATGTGGTGGAAACGCCGCTTACGATCGCACCGGGCATGGTATTCTGCATTGATGTGGGAATCTATCATGAGGAATGGGGGATCGGATTCAGGCTGGAGGATAATCTTCTGGTGACAGAAGAAGGGTGTGAATGCCTGTCGGCAGGAATTCCGCGGACGATTGAAGATATTGAGGACGTGATGCGTAAATCATAATCCGGGATATGACAGAACCGGTTCCGGAAGGAATGAGGAAGCATGCAGGAGCGCAGAATGGATGTTCGCATGATTGTTACAGATCTTGATGGTACACTGTTTGCTCCGCATTCTGTGCTGACGGAGCGCACCAGGAAAGCGATTCAGAACTGTGAGGCCAGAGGTATCCCTGTGGTGCTTGCCAGCGGAAGGAATTTCCTGAATCTTCGCGCCATAGCAGGAAAAGCAGGTCTCAGACAGAGCCCAATCATAGCAACAAATGGGGCAAGAATTGAGGCGGGCCGGTTTGGCCCGACACTTATGGAACAGACAATTCCGGTGGATGTTTCGAGAGCGGCGCTTGAGATACTGCTGAAGTCCGGCATGAATATCCAATGCCATACACGGGATACAGTGTATGAAATCAATGGACATCTTTCACCATGGCTGAAAACACCGGATGAATACAGTCCCATGCCGGAGGCTGTGACGGATGAGGATGGTTTCACAGAGCATTATTCAGAGAGTGTGGAGGCAATGTATCTGCATGGCATGCCAAGGACGCTCAAATATGCGGCTGAATCCAGGAACCTGGATGCGCTTGAGAAGCTGAGAAAGGAGCTGCTTCTGCTGCCTTTGTCGGTTACCAGTTCTTCAAGGGTGAATCTTGAAATCATGGGACAGGGTATGGGAAAAGGGGCGGCCGTTCGTTTTCTTGCGGAGTATTATCATCTGCAGACATCTCAGATCATGGCTTTTGGCGATCAGACCAATGATCTTGAGATGCTTGAATGCGCCGGAATTCCGGTGGCGATGGAAAACGGTGCTGACGCCCTGAAGGAAAATGCCGCCATCGTGGCCCCGCCTAACACAGAGGATGGTGTGGCGCAGGTATTGGAAGCATATGTATGCGGTCCATCCGGTTCATAAGCGACGGTCAAGTGGCAAAAACAGGATCGCACAGTAGAATGACCAGAATGCTTATTCGATCGTGCGAGCCGGAAAAACCCGCAGGAAGCGTAGAGTGATTCCTGCGGGTTTTTTCCGGTTGTGGTTATGGGCAGGCGGTAGGCCTGGGACTTTGCTAAACAGAATTCTGCGAAGACGATAGTGCGGTGTTTCCATGAATGCCTGATGACACGGGAAAACCCCGGCGCATGCTGGACATGCGGCCGGGGTTTACGGAAAAGATTGCGAGGAGATTAAGCCGGACGGTTTCACAGTCCGTATACAGATACGGATGGTCGGCTTTTCGAGGCGGTATGTTTACTTCTTTCCACTGCCTGTACTTTTCAGGAAAGCACAGATCATCAGGATGTAGCAGATGGTCTTGGGCAGCATCAGCATGCCCAGCATGGGAACGAGGCCGGCAAACACGGCCACCGGAATGTAGAACAGGAAGGACAGGAGAATGTAGAGCCACATGAACCGGAAGGTCCGGTCATTTGCTCGCTTTGTATAGTACAGCCAGCAGATGATGGCGCCGAGGATCACGAAGGGTACATTACGGATGATGCCCCAGGTCATGTCACTCGAGTTCTGCAGCCAGCCGTTCTGCGGGAAGATGCAGAGAACGATACGAATAAGCGCAAGCGCATAGATGCAGTACGTGAGCTTTCTGCTCTCCTGTACCTTATAGTGTTTCACAAAGACATGATAGAGGAGAACATAGAAAATGGTCATGGTAATGGACGTGACCAGCTTGCCGATACCCAGGGCTGCGGTGAAGTCCGCGCCCACAAAGTAGTTCAGTACCCGGGGCACCAGATGGAAGGCGTCGCCGCAGCCCAGAAGCAGCGTGGCAAGGCCCATCTGCTTTTCCGTCCCGTTGTGCGCGCGGCGAAGAATCAGGCAGCCGCTGATGACGGCAAAGAGAAGATAGAGCCCGTCGAATGTGGATTCACCGTATTTCACGGGAAAAACCTCCGATACAGATGGGTTGGATCTTCAGATAATGGACGCGTACTTATCCGCAGCCCTGCGGAAGGCGGGCATGGCCGCTTCCAGATCACTGCGCAGCGTGCCGAGAGAGTGCTGCATGAGCTTTCCGCCGCGCACCCGGATGACGCCGCCGGTCATGACCATGTCCACGTCAGCGGCGCAGGCACCGTAGACCAGCGCGGAGTAGGGGTTGTACAGCGGGAACAGGGAGGGCCGGTCCAGGGAAACCAGTACAAGGTCCGCCAGGAACCCGGGACGCAGCGCCCCGGCGTCTTCAAGGCCCAGGGCCTCGGCTCCTCCGCGGGTGGCGGCGCGCACAATGTCGCGGGCTGGGAAAAGACTGCGGTCATGATATACGGTTTTCTGGCTTATGGCAAACAGGCGCATCTGGTCGAACAGACTCAGGGTATTGCCGCTGGACGGCCCGTCCGTGCCGAGACCATAGCGGATCTGTGCACGCGCGATGTCCCGGATGGGCGTCACGCCCTTTCCGGCCTTGGTATTGCTTCCTGGACAATAGGCGATGCGCGCGCCTCTGCGGGCCATGAGTGCAATGTCTTCCTCTGAAAGATGAATGCAGTGCACGGCCAGCAGATGGTCTCCGCACAGCCCGATACTGTCCAGGAAGGAGATGGGCGTCTGGCCGCGCTCGGCAAAATAGCGCATTTCTGCGTCCATTTCACAGGCGTGCAGGGTCAGAAGCGCGTCATACTTTTCGGCCAGGGCCTGGCACTTTTTAAGAATCTCCGGTGTCACCGTGGTGGTGCCGTGCGGCGCGATCAGGGGATGCACCCATGCATTTCCGGACCAGGCTTCCAGCAGTTCCTCGGTGCGCCTGAGCGCCTGCTCCGGTGTGTCGCTGCCCGGCGCCTTCTGACAGATGACGGTCTCGCCGGGGAAGGAGCGCAGGCCCATGTCCATGAAGGCGTGGACCACCTGATCCTCATAATAGTACATGTCCGCACACGTGGTGATGCCGGAGAGCAGCATCTCCGCCGCGGCAAAGCGCGCGCCGAGGAAGGTCAGCTCCTCTGTCCAGGCTTCCTGCTCCAGCGGGAACAGAAACCGGGTCAGCCGGTCCGGGCAGTCATCGCCCATGGTCCGGAAGGGCACCATGCTCGCGTGGCAGTGGGTGTTCACAAACCCGGGGATCAAAAGCCCGCCCCGGCAGTCGATCACTTCATCCGCGTGCCAGGGCATATTGCCGGATCCCAGCGCCGCGATGCGCCCCTCATCCACCAGGAGCCAGCCGCAGCTTTCATCCGGGATGTCCGGGTCCATGGTAAGCAGATGCGCGTTCTTCAGCAGTATGCTCATGACGTTTCTCCCTTCATGAGGTCCAGCACGGAGGCGCAGAAGACGCTGACGCTGCGCCCGATGACCTTTTCATCCATGTCAAAGGATACGGTGTGCTGCGCGCTGGGCATGGGCGTCATGACGCGCATGTAGGTAGCCAGGCCGCCGTGCAACTGCACCCGGTTCATGAGAATGGAGATATCCTCGCTGCCCCAGTTTTTGGAGTTCTGCTCCGAGGACAGGCGCAGTTCCGGCAAATCCCGGGCCACCACTTCGCCGATGCGCCGGATCAGCGGGAGATCGCTGTGCTGGCCCTCCGCCTGACCGGCCAGGGTGATGGCGCAGGTGCAGCCCTGCATGGCCGCGGCGCCCTGACAGATATTGCGCGCCTGCTGCTCCATGTATTCATTGATCTGCGTGGTCTCGCCGCGCACTTCCACCTGCATGCGCGCAAGGTCCGGCACCACATTGCGGCCGCTGCCGGCGTGCAGCGTGCCCACATTGACCCGGCTCTGTCCGGCGGAATGCCGGGGGATGGCGTGCAGGGCCAGGGCAGCCGCGGCCGCGGCCAGCAGGGCGTTGCGCCCCTGTTCCGGGTACCCGCCCGCGTGCGCAGCCTCGCCGCGGAATTCCACGTCCAGCTTCGACGTGGCCAGGGATCCCCAGGTACCGGCGGTCACGTCGCCGTCATCCAGGGAATCCGTAGGCGCCACATGATTGCCGATAAAGAAGTCCACGTCATCCATGTGCCCGGCCTCCGCCATGGCCCGTGCGCCTCTGGCTCCTTCCTCCGCGGGCTGGAACACCAGCTTCAGCGTGCCGTGCAGATGACTGCGCAGCCGGGAAAGCACTTCCGCGACTCCGAGCCCGGTAGTCACATGCGCGTCATGCCCGCAGGCGTGCATCATACCGGGCCACATGCTGGCAAACCCTTCCCGGGCGGGGCGGTGCTCCATGTCGGAACGCTCCGTCATGGGCAGCGCGTCGATTTCAAAGCGCAGCGCAACCACGGGCCCGGGACCGCAGTCCAGGATCCCGATCACGCCGGTGAGCCCGCGGCGCATGTCATCCGTCAGGTAATCAAGCGGCGCGTCCCCGGCAGATTCCACATCCTTCAGATGCTTTTCCAGGGTCTGCGCGTCCGGAACCCCCATGCGCGCTGTTTCGCATACGGCATCCCGGCCGGTGAGCACGGTATAGCCCAGCGAATTGAGACGCTCGTGAATGATCGCGCTTGTGCGCATCTCCAGCCAGCCGGTTTCCGGATGGCGGTGAATATCCCGGCGGAGACGGATCCACTCCGGCTCTTTCTGTTCAATGATCTGCTTCATGCACGCTATGGCTTCCTGCATGTTCTGTCACGCTCCTTGAGTTCTTGACGGAAAGCGCTGCTTTTCGTATGCTTGACATGGAATAACCGCAGAGGGGATGAATGACTTGCATCATTCTGTACTGGTGATCGGCTCGTCCTGTGTGGACGTCATTATCCGGGTGGAGCATCTGCCCCGCCGGGAGGAGAACCTGCATCCGCAGTCCCAGCAGTTCCGGCTGGGCGGATGTGCCTGCAATGTATCCCAGGTTCTGGGACGGGGAAAGGCGGACATGACCTTTGTGACCCCGGTGGGCCTGCAGGGCGTGTTCGGGCCCTGGGTATATGCGCGGCTGAGGGACATGCCCTGGGCATCCCCGGTCTGTCTCGAGGACGCGGCGAACGGATGCTGCTACTGCCTGGTGGAACCGGACGGCGAGCGCACGTTCCTGTCCATTCACGGGGCGGAGTACACGTTTGATGCGGCCTGGATGGACTCGTATCAGGCACAGTCGTATGACTTCGGGTACGTGTGCGGCCTGGAAGTGGAGGAAAAAACCGGCGGGAATCTGGTGGCATGGCTGGAAACGGCCAGGATCGGCACGATCATGTACGCGCCGGGTCCCCGGGGACTGCGCGTGCCAAATGCGCTTACGGAGCAGCTCCTGGACCTGCATCCCATGCTGCACCTGAACCGTCAGGAAACGCTGGAGATGGCCGGCTGTGATGACCTGGAAAAAGCCATGCACGCGCTTGTGCGGCGCACAGGGCGTCCGGTGATCACCACCCTCGGCGCGGACGGGGCCATGGTCCTGGGGCCGGACATTGCGCTCCAGCACGTGCCCGGCGTGGCACATGTGAAGGTCGTGGACACCATAGGCGCCGGGGACGCGCATGCCGGTGCCGTGCTTCTGGGGCTTTCCCGGGGCATGGGGCTTGCGGATGCCGCGGCCTTTGCCAACCGTGTGTCCGCGCGCGTGGTTGCCCAGGAAGGCGCCGCGCTGGAGGACGCGTCCGTGCTCTTTCCCTGAAGTCTTTCTATGAAAAAAGCCTTTGTCGCGGGAGGCAAAGGCACGGAATCACACCACAGTCTGGAGTCCCAGCGTCTTTTCGATCAGCAGCATCACGCCCAGGGTCACCAGCATCATTACTGTGGCCAGGGCTGCAATGGTCGGATCGAAATGATACTCCACATAGCCCATGATCTCAATGGGCAGCATGCTCACGCCCGGGGCGGTGAGGAAGGTGGAAAGGGATACATTATTGAAGGAATTGATCACGGCCATGACGCAGGCGCTGGCAATGCCGCTCTTGATGTTGGGCAGCACGATATGGAAGAAGGTGTATCCCTTCGGCGCGCCGAGGCTGCCCGCGGCCTCTTCCATGGCAAAGTCGAAGTTGGCCAGGGATGAGGTCACTACACGCATGACATAGGGCACCGACAGCAGCGTGTGGCCGATGAGCAGGCTGGGGATCACGGACAGGTGCCACTGGTTCACCACATACCGCAGCATGATGAAGCCCAGCACGATGCAGGGGATCAGCACCGGGGACAGGAACAGGGTCTTGATCAGTCCCTTGCCCGGGAACCGGTAGCGGTTGATCGCATAGGCGGCCGGCACGCCCAGAAGAAGTGCAATGGCCGTGGCGGCGAAGGCGATCTCCAGGGACAGAAGCGCGGCATTGATAAAGGAGCTCATCTGGAACACCTGGGCATACCACTTGAGGGTGAACCCCTGTCCGGGGAAGACCAGGGCGTTCTGTTCCCCGAAGGATGCCGCCATGATGATCAGCAGCGGGCCGATGAGAAACACATAGACCAGAAGCGTGATCAGGCCGAGGGCCACGTGATGCTTCCTTCTCATGGGCTTGCGTCTCCTTTCCGTGCAGTGGATGGGGTTATGCCGGGTATCCGGGGGCAGCGAAAGGCTGCCCCCGGATTTGTTATGTCCTGAATCCGTGTCTTACTGTACGGAGAAGGTCTCGTTCCACTTCTCGGTCCAGGCGGGCAGGTTCTCAGCCACGAAATCCCAGTCGGGGAGGATCAGCTGGTTGACCATGTCGCCATAGGTGAAGTTCATGGCATGCTCTTCGTCCAGCACGATGTCGGTGCGCACAGGGCTGTCCACGCCGTCCATGGCCTCGGCCAGCTGCACGTCATAGCTCAGATAGAAGTTGATGAACTCTTCGGCCAGAGCCTTGTTGTTGCTGCCGGCAACGATGTTGAGCATGTTGTAGCCGCCGTACAGGCCTTCCGCGGGGTTCACCCACACATAGTCGGGGTTGGCGCTCTTGGCGGTGGTGTAGGAGTAGTCCAGCAGCACGGCCGCGCACACTTCACCCTGGTTCAGCATGGTGATGGTGTTGTTGGCGGAGGTGTAGGTGCTCTTCACATTGGGCTTGAGCTCGGCCAGCTTGGCGAAAATGGCGTCGTCATCCTTGCCGGGTTCCAGGCCGAAAGCGGTGGCCACGCCGTAGTAGAACAGGGGGCCGGAGGTATTGGTGATGGCGGGGATGGCAATGTAGTCAGCCAGTTCAGGATTCCACAGGTCGGCAAAGCTCTTGATTTCCACGGGGCAGGTGGCGGGATCGTACACGATGCCCAGACGGTTGAAGGTGTAGGCGGGGCCGTAGCCTTCGCCCATGGGAGCCTTGGCGTTGTCGTACAGGGCGTCCAGGTTGGTCAGCTTGGAGGTGTCCAGGGTGTCGATCTTGCCTTCAGCCATCAGCTGCTTGACGAACATGTCGCCGATGATGACCACGTCATACTCGCCGGGGGCAGCCTCGGCCAGCTTGGTCACGCGCACGGCATTGGAAGCGCCGTCAGCCACGATGGTGCAGCCGGTCATTTCCATGAAGGGATCATAGATGTTCTTCTGCAGCAGTTCCGCGTTGAAGGCGAAGGTGCTGATGGTCAGGGTCTGACCGGCATAGGGCTTCTCCTCGGCGGCGGCAAAGCCGGCAGCGCTCAGGGCGAGCATCAGGACAAGCATCAGGGCAGTAAACTTTTTCATGGGTTTTCCTCCTGTGTCATGTTGTTGGAAGTGGGGATGAGTATGATTTTATTCGCACTCAGCTCCAGGACAACCCGGGAGCCGATGGAATAAACATGGTCCTGTTCGGCCTTGACGGCGAACTCGCCGATGGCCGTGCGCACATTGTACTGGATGTTCCGGCCCAGGAAGGTGGTCACCAGCACTTCGCCGCTCAGTGCGTTGGGACAGAGGGTGCCCTCCGGATGCAGCACCACGTCCTCGGGACGGATGCAGGCGCGGAACGAAGTGCCGTCCATGGGCCGCGCAACCTGCATGACATCGCCGGAGGCGGCGGTGAAGTCCGAGCCGCGGCGGGTGAGATCGAAGAAGTTTTCAAAGCCCACGAAGTGCGCGATGAACTCGGTCTTCGGGCTGTTGAAGATATGGGCCGGGCTGTCCATCTGCTCAATGACGCCCCGGTTCATGATGGCCACCTGGTCGGAGATGGCAAAGCATTCCTCCTGGTCATGGGTGACGTAGATGGCGGTGAACCCGAGCTCCTGCTGGATACGCCGGATTTCCACGCGCATCTTCACGCGCAGCTTGGCGTCCAGGTTCGACAGCGGCTCGTCAAAGAGCATGAGGTCCGGCTTGATCACCATGGCCCGGGCCAGGGCCACGCGCTGGCGCTGGCCGCCGCTCATCTCACGGGGATACCGGCTTTCGAACCCGTTCAGGTCCACCAGCTCCAGCATCTCCATGACCCGGCGCCGTGTTTCCTCCCGGGATACCTTGCGCATTTTCAGGCCGAAGGCCACATTGTCGAACACGGTCATGTGCGGAAACAGCGCGTAGCTCTGGAACACGAACCCGAAATTGCGCCTGTGCATGGGCACCCGGGTGATGTCCTGACCGTTGAACACGACGCTTCCGGACTGGGGCTCGGAAAACCCGGCGATCAGGCGCAGCGTGGTGGTCTTCCCGCAACCCGAGGAGCCCAGCAGGCTCACGAACTGTCCGCGCTCCACTTCCAGATTGAAATCCTTCAGGATGATGTTCCGGTCATACCCGGCGGTAATGTTCTTCAGCTCCAAGAGCGCCATTGCATTTCCTCCCTCGTGCGTCGTCAGGCTGCCATGGGATTGATCTTCCGGCTGAGGCGGTTGAACACGCCGGAGACCAGCATGGTCACCACAATCATGACCATGGCCACCGCGGAAGCCTGCACCCAGTCGCGCAGGCTCATGGCGTACTGGTACACCATGGTGGACAGCACCTGCGTGTCCGTGGCACCCAGCAGCTGAGGCGTGGTGTAGGCGGTCATGCATCCGGTGAACACCAGCACCGCGCCGGTCACAAGACCGGACACGCTCAGCGGGAACACAATGCGCATGAAGGCCGTGAACCGGGTGGCGCCCAGGCTCCCCGCCGCTTCCGTCAGGTCCCCGGGGATGGAGTCCATCACGCCCAGGAGCGAAAGGATCATCTGCGGCAGGAACAGCTGCACAAAGCCCACCGTCATGGAAAATTCATTGTAGAGAAGCGCCTGGGGCCGGCTGAACAGTCCAAGGCTCACCAGCATCTGGTTCACAATGCCCTTGCGTCCCAGAATGACCATCCAGCTGAAGGAGCGGATGACCGGGCTTGTGAACATGGGGAACACGGCCAGGGCCATCATCAGGCCCTTCCGCTTTGAATAGCGGCTGATATAGTAGGCGCAGGGGAATCCGAGCAGCGCGCAGAGCAGCGTGCTCAGAAGGCTCAGGCGCACGCTGCGTCCGAAGACCTGCTGAAAGTATGTGCTGCGCAGGAGCTTTCCGTAATTCTCCAGCGTGAATATGCTGTCGGAAAAGAATGTGGAAACCAGAATGGAGAACAGGGGAATCAGCATGAAAATGGTCACAAAGAACACGCCGGGAAGAATCAGCGCAAGCCATACGCATGCCCGCTTTCCGCTCGTCATCTCAGCACCCCTCCCGCTTCCGGCAATTGTTTGGAAACTAAGGCATATTTTATCCTGATTCCCGGATGACGTCAACGGCTTCCCGGAAAAAGATTCGGAGTTACAGGGATATTTGTCGGGGACAGCAGACAGAATGTTCACTTTTTCAGACGCGGGCCCGGGCTGTTTTTCCATGGATTCCCAGGCGCGGGAAATTGACACGGCAGGGGAGTTGCGATATGGTACCACGGGGAATGGCCGTGTACACGGCACGGATGAGCGCCCCGGAATGATGCGGGCAGTGACTGCCATATACAGATGAAAGAAAAATGCAGACATGGGCTGCGGAGGAGGAAAAAACCATGAAAGCTGTGATACTTGAGTCCCTTGGCATTTCCGGCGAGGAGATGCAGGCATACAAGGATGCCTTTGCATCCCGGGGCGTGACCTTCAGCGAGTATGCAAAGACCACGGATACGGACC
>CACYNZ010000123.1 GCA_902775835.1 uncultured Eubacteriales bacterium
GCACTCAGGCAACCAATCATCTTGGTTTTGTGCTGATGGGAATTCGGGACTTGTTCCGGCAGCTGATGGGTCACTCCTGGCGTCCTGGAGAAGAGTACAAATCCTTCTAACATCCTCCTTGCTAAATATTCCGGTAGGCATTAGCAGAGCCAATAAACCTCATTAATCTTGCTAATCAACTACCTTTCACATTTAGCAGACAATTGTCCTCACAGAGATCAAAAGCATCTTGATGTTCGTCTGATTTTTCTTTACTGAGCTCTCAAAACGCTAGGGCTTACGAGCGCTTTTTTCAGATTCAGGAAAGATGCCGTTCGCGTCGTCCGCCAAAATTAGCACGATCGTCCGAAAAAATTAGACGCTGAAGCAAGGGCTTCCATAAGGGTTGATTAGAAATCGGGCTCGAAAATTAGAAATCTGCTAACAGGGGGCATCTTCTGTTAGCAGATTTTTTGCGATCTGTAGTGATTTGAAAAAGAAAAATCCTACCAGCTTCACTGTTGCCTTTTTGAGGGCAAATCTGTCGAATCTGGTAGGTAAAATGGCGATCCCGGCGCGATTCGAACGCGCGACGTTCCGCTTAGGAGATCGAAAAAGTGTTCGCCTTTGCTGTTCCTTGATGTGCCTTGAAGCCTTTCCATTACTGGGTTTCTAACGATTTTCACTGTTCGCGTTTTCCTTCAAAACACCCCCGTTTTCCTCCACTGCTATTAGCTGGGTGTTAGCACAGCTAACAAAGGCGGCGTGTTCGACTTTCACATCTACCGCCAAATCGTTAGCTGGACGCGTTGAAATCATCATCATTTATCCCTATCATGCAGCAAATGCAGAAACTGCCATGAATAAATATGAGGCTTTAAAGCGAATGCATCACCAGTATGCTTGTGATCAAAAAGCTTCAGTTTTCATCTTTCATCTCATTCTTTTCTTTCTACTTTGCTTACTGATAACTCATCCTGCGGGTTTCCAGGAGCTTTCCCGTCTGCGCGTCAAAAATGATCTTTGTTTCTTCTGCACTATTCACCGAGAGCACTGTTCGAATATTCTTAGGTTCAGATTTAGCCTTTTCAAACAGTTCTCCCTCGATTACCCAGACGGGCTTCAGCTTCACTTTTCCTTTTTCCTCGGAAAAAGCAGCATAGTTAGGCTCTTTCGATCCCAAATACCTATCAGATAATGCAGGCCGTTTCTCACGAAATGCGCGGTGGCTTCCCGGACATAAGGAGGATACTTGCGTGGGAAGTGGGTAGAATAATAGCCTGTGACATCGGTGTAATCTGGCGTCAGGTCCGCGCAGATGGTCTCCGAATGTACCCGTTCAAAGTAGTAATAGGCCTTTCCGTCCGGCGCGACTGCGAGATCAAAGTCTCCCACGCTCATCCCCAGAGGCTTGAGGTTCTCCCTGACCTTGGTATACGGCCCCAGGAAGGCGTCAGCGATCATCACAGTCTCGGTCTGGGAACCGTCCCTTTTCATGATTTTCAGCCAGGCGACATACTTTTTCGTGTCCTTGTTATAGATGATATGCGGCCTGTCCATCATGGATGTGGGATGCAGGGATGAATTCGGATCGTCCAGCTCCGGCGGGATGATGAGTCCCTTGTCCTCCCAGTTGTACAGATCCTTCGATGCGTAACAGCGGACACCCCAGTGCCAGATGCCGTTTTTTCCGTCGGTCTTTTCCTTATTCTCTCCGTAGAAATAATAGGTGCCGTCGATACAGACCACCGACCCGCCGTGTGCCTGTATTCGCTTTCCCTCAGTGTCCAGCCATACCTGGCCGGTTTGAATGAATTGTACATCCCGCTCCTCCTTCTGTCCGTTCAGTTTTCCAATGACACGCTAAGCGTCGCTCCATCGTCCATGGCAACCTTGAACATGCCGTCTTCTTCCACGACCTCGCAGCGGTGGGTCTCAAATCGCGGCGCGTCCACATAATCCGGCAGCGTAAGCCACACTTTATGAGGGCGGATGGCACGCAGTTCCGCGCGGAACAGGCATGACTTTATGTCCCAGTCCATGTCGACCATGCCGTTTTCATAGCGGAAATCGCGCAGCCTGCCCCTGTTCAGCGCTTCCGGCAACGCAGGCAGCAGCAGCAGGAGATCGCTGGAGGAATACACCAGCATTTCCTGAATGGCATTGACATAGCCCATGCTCGCATCCAGCTGCACCGGCGCATTGGGCATGTTTAGTGAGATGTTCATGCCGCGCCAGTCGTTATGCAGGGTGAACAGGTTGTTGGTCAAGCAGGACCGCGCCAGCTTGTCCAGGCATTCGAGCGCGGCCTCGCCGTCGCCCAGGCGGGCGTAGATCGCCGCCATGTGAGTCATCGACCAGCCCGTCTGCGCGTCGATCTCCCGCAGCCGCACCGCCTTTTCAAAGGCGGGCAGCAGCTCCGCATGGTGCAGCGCGTTTACTTCCTGCCCCGGGAACACCGGGTAGATATGGGACAGGTGTCGGTGATCGTAGCGCTCGTCGAAGCGATCGTCCTGCCATTCGCGGATCGCGCCTTGGTCGTTCACGCGGTATTCCGGGATGGTGTCCAGGATCTTCCGCCACGCGGGAACGCGCCCGGCCAGCGCCGGATTTTTCTCGGCAATATGGCACATCTCCGTGAAGAACTCCTTCAGGATCGCCATGTCGATTGTGGAATTCACCGTCGTGGGCATCGGATGGGCCATCTGGATGTGCTTGGGCGGCATGAAGTTACCGGGCGTATTTTCCGGCGACACGCTGGGATAGAAGTGGATCGTGCCATCAGGATAATATTCCACGAAATCCTCGTAGAAGTCGGCAACCTCCAGCAGGAAGGGCAGGATGCTTGCGTCAAAGTACGCTTTGTCTTCGACATAGCGGGCGTACCGGCAGTAGTGCTGCGCGATCCAGGCCGCGGCGCTGACCCAGTTCATGATCACCGGCACCACCTGATTGGGCTGCGCCATGCCGGGCGTCGTGCCCGCCGTCATGTAGATGCCCCGCATGCCGAACAGCTTGCGCGCGTTTTCCTGAAAGGCGGGGATGCGCGCGTTGTAATAGCGGAACATCGCCCGCTGGAAGGGCAGCAGGTTCCCTGCGTAGGTGTGCCAGTAGATCATCTGGATGTTCTCGTTGGCCATGTTATGGGGCCATTCCAGCCGGTAATCGCCACCCCAAAGGCCGTACATCGGGAAGGGATCGCCCGCTTCGTCCGTGCCGCTGATGAATAGGTAGCGACCGTAGCGCCATAGTTTTTCAATCAACTCCAGCGGCTGTCTGCCCCTGTAGGCATCCAGCAGCAGTTCCTCATTGCTGTGGTATTCGCCTTCAAAGCCGAGGGAAAGCGCCGCGCTTTTGTACCACTTCTCATGAATCGCCCGATGCGCGGAGAGCAACGCGTTGTAATCCAGCGGCAGGCCATCGAGGGTGGCCTTCTCCTGCCGCAACACGGCGTCGGGATCGTTTTCCTCTCCGGCAAACACTCGGATCAGCGCCATCACCTCCGTCGCGCCGGTCACCTGTATAGTCTCGCGGTTCTTCTCCACCCTGCCGTCCGGGCTCCAGACCTTCGCGGACACGCCAAACAGCCGCCCATCTTCATTGAGGGCGACGCAGGTCAGGAAGGGGGGCTCCGCATCAGTCCGGAAGGAATCGAGGATGTGCCGCCCCCACTTCTCCAGGCTCTCCGGCGTACTGTTGCGATGCGGGGTTAGGGACATGGTCACCCCGAGATCGGGCCGGCTGGATTTGACACGCTTCACCACGATGCTGTGGGCACGGGAAACGAACAGTGTGGATTCGCGCACGCTATCCCCCTCGCGCCAGGCGGCGAAGGTCTCGCCGCTGTCCATGTGCACGCCCCGCAGGTAATCCTCGAAAGGCGCAACGGGAGAAAGCTGAACATTCAGATCTGCGGCCGGAAAGGGCGACTCCAGCTGCGCCTCATAGCCCGCCTCACGCAGGGCGTTGACGACCTCCCAGCTGGCCTCGCGGAACGCCTCCCGATCCATCATTTCCCGCTGGCGGCGGAAAGCCTCACTCACGTCCGGCAGCGGCTTCGCGCTGCCGTGGTGCCACAGGCAGTGATGGGTCAGCATGACCGTCTCGTCCTTGACGCCACCGTACACATTCGCGCCTACCAGCCCATTGCCGCTGACCAGGCCCTCCCGCCAGAGATCGCGCCACCAGGTCGAGGGATAGCGCATGAAGATCGTGTCGCTCGTAAAGGTGTTTTTCATCATTTTCTCATTCCTCTTCTTCCTTTTCCGGGAACGCGCCCATACTGGCGTCCTTATACGCGGTCGGCGAAACGCCCATCACGCGCTTGAAGGCTCTTCGGAAGGTCTGGTCGTTGGTATAGCCGACCGCCTCGGCGATATCCGCGATCTTCAGCTTCCCTTCCTGAATCAGTTCGATCGAACGCTCGATGCGCAGCTGCTGCAAATAATCGACGAAACCCACGCCGCTGTTTTGCTTGAAATAGGAGGAAAAGTAGGTCTCGTTCATATCGAAATGCTCCGCGGCGGCGCGCAAGGACAGCTGAGCATCCTGATAATGTGCGTT
This sequence comes from uncultured Eubacteriales bacterium, assembly GCA_902775835.1. The sequence goes on from CACYNZ010000123.1 coordinate 4,543, forward strand.
CACGAATTGGATCATATCGTTTGTCCTGGTCCTGGACTTATCTCGCACCAGTTCCTGTTCCCGCAGTGCGCAGAACGCCGTGAGGGTTGTGCAGAGGCTGTCATATTCGGCGTCCGGGTCTTCCAATACGCTCTGCCTGCTCAGGCTGGACAGCAGCTCTTCATCCAGCCCATGTTCGCCTGGAAGCGCGCTGGTGCAACGAATGACGATGTGGCGCAATTCATAGATGATCTGCAGTTTGATGAACTGGCCCTGCCGCCGATCCATGAAATACTCGTCGCGGATGCGCTGGAGGGCCTTTTGCGTCTCCTCCATCTGTCCGGACATGACCACCTGCAGAAGCTGCTCTCCCGTGCCCGCGAGGATGCGCAGATACTCTGTTATGCCGCCCATGCTTTCATAAGCCGCCCAATCCAGATTTGCCGACCGGGCGTAAACCAGGGCAGTCTCCGCTTCAAAATACGATCGATAGAACAGCGACAACGTTTCGCAGGGCCTTCCGATACCAATCCTGCCCTTTAAGCCGGATGCGGCCATCGCTTCGTTCAACCCGCGAATCATCGCCTGCATATCGATGCGCTCGCCTTCCAGCGGCACGCACAGCATGATTTCATTTTTCTTCGGTTGATAGATGTACCCGGATTCGATCCTGGTTTCAAAGGTTTTCAGATTATCTTCCCTTACCGTATCTTCGCAGCGGATGTCCGCCGCGATAAAGCGGGATCCCTTGAGCCGCATTCCCGCTACTTCCATGAGCGCGTCCGCTGTTTTCTCATCCTTGATTTCCCCGGAAAGCAGCTTCTCCCATAATGCTTCCGAAAGCATTACGGATTGACGGGAAACCGTCTGCTCAAGGCGGTTGCTCCTGTCGATCAACTGGTTCACCGGCTTCATGGCATGCAGCGCCATGCCAACGCTGAACACCGCGCCCAAGAGCAGTATGATCGCTGTCAGAGTGAAATAGATCCTGCGATAGATATTCAGAGAGGCATACAACGTTGCCGTATTGGTCGCCGCGTCAAATCTCCAGCCATTGACCGGAGAGGTCACCGAAATGACGGCATATTCGATACCCTCCGCGTTTTTTGTCACGCTTTCACCTGTTTCGATTTCGGAAGCGAAGACTGGAAATTCCGGTGTGGAAAACAGAGCCTTCCCATCTTCATCCACGACCCGATAACATGCACCGCTGTTCTCCAGCGGGGAAAAGAAATCCCGAAGTACCGACTGAGAAACATTCAGGACAATGCAGCCCTGTGGCTTGTCATAGGGAAAAAATGGGAAGCTGCGATAAAAGGTAATGGTGTTTTGAAGAGAGGGCCGCTGCGCGAGGGATTCGGCACGAGCGGTCAGAAAGCGCCTCGGCGCTGCCAGGTTTTCCCGCCATTGATCGATCCGTGCTTCCTCGCCCAGAAGATTGTCCCGGTAAAACAGGCTTGGATTCGCGTAGGCGGAGTCTTCGGTAATGATCGTGTCCAGGGGCTTCAAGTACAAATAATACCCGTTGAGATAGTTGACGCCCTGCGCCAACTTCGAGACGCTGCTGATGAGATCCATCTTTTTGACCTGCATTGCAAACTGGGATATATTGGAGGCATGCAGGATCTGGCTGTTGCTGACGGCAAGATACATCTGCCTGCACAGGGTGTCGATTTCCTCGTACTGCATGTCCGAAAGGTCCATGGCGTTTTCGAGCACGGCCCTATTCATGTCGATGGCGTTTCGCCTCAGGATATTGCAGGTGCCATAATAGGAAAAGATGCCCAGCATCAAAGGGATCAATACGCACAGGAGGCATGCCAAAATGAAACGATTCCGCTGATTCGCTTTCTTCATCATACCGCTACCTCCCATGCTGTTTTGTCCTTAACGATTGCAAGCCGGGCCGTCCGGTAAAACGCTCGGACGGCCTGGCTGAGTCTAAGAATGATTACTGATGGTTCACATCATAGATCTGTTGGTAGAGTTCCAGGTAGCGCTCCAGCCCATACTGGTTCAGCGTCTCCACATAGGTATCCCAATCGCTGTCCAGATCGGTAACGCCCATGGCGAAGGTCGCCATCCAGTTCTGAGTCTCCGCCTCGATGATGGTTTTGAGCTCTGCGAACTCGGTGATGATCTCGTCCGGCACGAACATATCCGGGATGGTCTTGTTCACGCCGTATGGGGCATAGTTTTCGGCGGTCTGGCTGTAGAGCCACATGTCATTGTTGTATTCCTTCTGCAGGATGGTCTGGCCGGTATGGGCCCACAGCGGAATGTACATCGGCAGCACGGACTGCCCCCAGCCTTCCGTCTTGGGATAGTTGGGATCGTCCGCAGGCAGAACACTCATAAAGCGCATCCACACCGCGGGATTGCCGTCGGCACCGACCTCGCCTTCTTTGCCCCAGGTCCAGCCGGTCAGGTTCTTGTCGTACTCTTCATAATACTTGCCGTAGGTCATGCTGGCCGTACCTTCCAGGCTGAACAGATAATCGATCCATCGGATCGCTGCTTCGGGATTCTTGCAGTCCTTGGAAATACTGAACTGGCTGCCGCTGAAGGTGAACAGGCGCTCAGGAGCCTGGCGCACGCCTTCGGGACCGGCAAGCGGGGGGATGGAGATGTAATCCCAATAGCGGTCGCCTTTGTTTCGGCCGGTCGTGAATTCTCCGGCGAACAGCTCGCTGGCAGCGCCCAGGATCGGCGTTTCTGCCATGCCCAGCGCCTTGAGCTGCGTGCTGTCCATGGAGAGGGTATCCGTGGCAATCAGGCCCTCGTTGAACAGATCGTTAATATAGGCAAGGCCCTCCCGGAAGGCTTCCTTGTCGCCGATAAACACGATCTTGCCATCCTCGACATAGCACAGGCCGGGGTTGTTGGCCCAGGCGTCGCTGCCGGGGGCGGTGTAGATGAAGGCATTCATCAAATAGGTGAAGAGATGATCGCCGTGGGCCGCCAGCGGGATCTCGTCTGCGATGCCGTTGCCGTTGGGGTCCTGATCGCGGAAGGCGATCAACATCTGCTTGAATTCCTCGGTGGTCTCGGGGATGGCCAGTCCCAGCTTGTCCAGCCAGGTCTTGTTGACCCACATCTTGCAGGGATACACACCGTGGTAGAACTGATTGACGCTGCCCAGGCCGTAGATATTGCCATCCGGAGCCGTGAAGGCTTCGCGGACATCGGGCATATCCTCAAACACCTGCTTGATGTTGACGGCATACTGATCGATCAGGTCATTCAGCGGAATGATCAGCCCGGCGTCGCCATACTGCATCTGCATGGATTTGGACAGGTTTGCCACAAACACATCCGGCAGGGTGCTTCCGGCGAATTTCAGATTGGTGCGCTGAGCGATCTGGTCACTGGAACCGGTGACGAATTCCCAGTTGATGTGCACACCGGTCAATTCCTCCATGCTGTGGATGGCGAACTGGTCATCCGTCGGCTCCGCACAGCCCGTGTTGGTTGTGGCGACATAGAACGAAAGCTCGATCGGCTCGCTGGAGATCGGGTATTCCTGGCCATTGTACAGCACCTCAGCGCTCGCGCACGTCGCCAGCAGCATCATTGCGGCCATCACGGCACACAGCCATTTCTTCATTTTGTTGTCCTCCTTCAATATTTTATCGTATTTTTTCAGATGTGCAAACAGTAATCTGATTCCCCCTTTCCGAAGCACATCTTATTTCAACCCTTCAATGCCCCGATCATCACGCCTTTGACAAAATACTTCTGCACAAAGGGATACAACGCAATGACCGGCAGACTGGAAATGACAATGCTCGCGTACTTCAATAGTTCTCCCATCAGCATACGACGCTCATATTCTTCGATGTCGAGGCCCTCCACCAGCGAAGCGTCGTTCATCAACAGAATTTCACGGAGCACCAGCTGCATCGGGTACAGTTTTCTGTCGCTCAGATACAGGAACGCGTCGAAATACGAGTTCCACTGTCCCACAAAGGCGTACAGAGCGATGACCGCCAGGATTGGCCCGGAGAGCGGCAGCACGATGGAAATGAGGAAGCGAATATCGCTGCACCCGTCCAGGTGTGCCGATTCCAAAAGTGCCACTGGGATGCTGGCCTGGAAGTACGTGCGCATAATGATCATGTTGTACACACTCATGGCCCCAGGGACGATGATCGCCCAAACGGTGTTCAGCATGCCCAGGTCGCGCACCAGCATATAGCCTGGAATCATGCCGCCGGAGAACCACATTGTGAACGCGCACAGAAACATGATGGCGTTTCTGCCCTGAAAATCGGGACGCGACAGCGGATACGCGCACATGACCGTCAATATGAGATTCACGACGACCGCGCTTCCCGCGTAAAACAGGGAATTCAGCAATCCTGTATAGATCCTGCTGTAGGTGAGCGTCGTTTTCAGGCCCTCCAGTGTCGGCCGAATGGGAATGATGGTGACGCGCCCCGCAATGATTTCCGCAGGATCGCTGATCGAACAGGCAAGCACATAGAGAATCGGATAAGCCACAATGACAAAGAATATGACCAAGAAAACAGTGATCACCGTCAGTACCGCCTTATCTCCGGCGGAATATTGGATGCGTTCGGAACCATTTTGCCTGCTTTTGCCCAACGTCATCATCCATCCCTCCTTACCAGATACCGTTGTCGGAAACAAGCTTGGCAATCTTGTTGGTGATGATAATCAGCACAAAGCCGATAAAGGACTGGAACAGTCCGATCGCGGTCGAATAGGAAAAGTTCGCACCCTGGGAACCCAGGCCCATCTTGTAAACATAGGTATCGATGACCTCGGACACGTTGAGGTTCAACGAATTCTGCATCAAGTAGACCTTTTCAAATCCCGTCTTGAAGAAGGAGCCGACAGAAAGGATCAGCAGCGTCACCATGGTTGGAGCGATCGAAGGCAAATCGATGTGAATGATGCGTTTCAGAATGCCCGCTCCATCCACCTGTGCCGCCTCGTGAAGCTGCGGGTCCACGGCGGTCAATGCCGAAATATAAATGATGGAATTCCAGCCGCAGTTCTGCCAGATATCCGACAGGACATAGAGGAATTTGAAATACTGGGGCCTCCCGAAGAAATCGACCGGCTTGCCGCCCACCGATTTGATGAGTACGTTGACTACGCCGGTGCGCGTGTTCAGCACAGTGGCCATCAGGCCAACGATGATTACGGTGGAAATAAAGTGTGGAATATAGATCATCATACGCACGGCCTTGCTGAAACGCCTGTACACGCAGTAATGCAGGGCGATCGCCATGATGATAGGAAACGGAAAGCCCACCAGCAGGTTGATCAGGTTCAGGGAAAC
>CACYNZ010000124.1 GCA_902775835.1 uncultured Eubacteriales bacterium
GTCATGGTAAGTGGCGCGGATGCCTTTTCATTCAATGCTTGCGCCTCCCTATCTTTTGTAGTACAATGCCACGGTATGTCATACCCTGAAACGATTGCTTCGATTAGGAGGAAGCGTAATGCCAACGACCTCATTTGATAAAGAGTCCATCAAGGCTTCCATTATCGGAAAGCTTATGCGCTACAACGGCCGAACCATTTCCGATGCAAGCGAACAGCAGATCTACAAGGCCGTGGCCTCCACAGTCCGTGACCAGATCATGCAGAAATTCACCGTCGCGCGTGAAGAGCGCAAGGCTCACAAGTCCAAGCGTCTGTATTATCTGTCCGTGGAATTCCTGATGGGCCGCAGCATGTACTGCAACATGCTCAATCTTGTTTCCACCAAGGAATACCGGGAAGCCCTTTCTGAACTGGGCATCAATCTTGACGACATCCTGAAGGAAGAGCCGGAACCCGGTCTGGGCAACGGCGGTCTCGGTCGTCTGGCCGCGTGCTTCCTGGATTCCCTTTCTTCCCTGGACCTGCCCGCCATGGGCTGCACCATCCGCTATGAATACGGCCTGTTCCGTCAGAAGATCGTGGACGGCCAGCAGGTGGAGCTGCCGGATTCCTGGCTGGACAACGGAAACGTATGGGAAATGCCCGTCATGGAAGACGCCTGTGAGGTGCACTTCGGCGGTCACGTGGACACGGTGGAGGAAAACGGCGAAACGCACTTTGTGCACCGTGACTACTATACCGTGGAAGCCGTGCCCTACGACATGCCCATTGTCGGCTATGACACGGAAACCGTGAACACCCTGCGCATGTGGAGTGCCCGCAGCAAGAAGCGCATTGACCTGGATTCCTTCGGTCAGGGCAAGTATGCCCAGGCTTCCGAGGAAATCGAGCTTGCCGAGGTCATTTCCAAGGTGCTCTATCCCGAAGACAATCATTATGAAGGAAAGATGCTCCGCCTCAAGCAGCATTATTTCTTCACCTCCGCCACCCTCCAGTATATCATCCGTGACTTCAAGAAGCTTCACGGCACCAACTGGGCCCTGTTCCCCGAGAAGGTTGCCATCCATATCAATGACACGCATCCCGGCATGGCCATCCCTGAACTAATGCGCCTGCTCATGGACCAGGAAGGCCTGGGCTGGGATGAAGCCGCTGCCATCACCGAAAAGACCATCGCCTACACCAACCACACCATCATGGCGGAAGCCCTGGAAAAGTGGCCGGAAGCCATGGTCCGCCAGCAGCTGCCCCGGATCTACATGATCCTGGAGGAAATCAACCGCCGGTTCTGCCAGCGTCTGTGGAATTCCTTCCCCGGCGACTGGGACCGCATCGCACATCTGGCTGTCATCGCCTATGGTCAGGTGCACATGGCGAACCTCTGCGTGGCCATGTCCCACTCCGTCAACGGCGTTTCCCAGCTGCACGGCGATATCCTGCGCGAAGAAACCTTCCATGACTATAACCTGATCATGCCCGAGAAGTTCTCCGCCATTACCAACGGCATCACGCACCGCCGCTGGCTGATGAGCTGCAACCCCGAGCTGACCAGCCTGATCTGCGAAGCCATCGGCACAGACTGGATCCGTGAGCCCGAACAGCTCAGCGCGCTACAGCCTTTCGCTTCCGACGCCGCGTTCCGCGAGAAGTTCAGCACTGTCAAGAAGCACAACAAGGAGCGCCTCGCCACGTTCCTGAAGGACCGTCAGGGCGCCGTGGTGAACCCCGAGTTCATGTTTGACTGCCAGAGCAAGCGTCTGCATGAATACAAGCGCCAGATGCTCAATGCCCTGCATATCCTGGTGCTCTACAACCGCATTGTCAATGATCCGGACTTCACCATGCAGCCGCGCGTCTTCTTCTTCGGCGCCAAGGCCAGCCCCGGATACTACCGCGCCAAGCAGATCATCCGTCTGATCAACGCCATCTCCCGTCTTGTGGCCGCCCATCCCCGGGCCAGCAAGTACCTGCAGGTGGTGTTCGTGGAGAACTACGATGTTTCTTCCGCTGAGGTCCTGATCCCTGCGGCCGAGGTTTCCGAGCAGCTCTCCACCGCTTCCAAGGAAGCCAGCGGCACCGGCAACATGAAGTTCATGATGAACGGCGCGGTCACTATCGGCACCATGGACGGCGCCAATGTGGAAATAGCCGAGCAGGTAGGTATGGACAACATCTATATCTTCGGCATGCGCGCCGACACTGTCCGGGATATGTACCGCGAACGCAACTACAATCCCATGAACATTTTCGAGAGCAACCGGGAAATCCGCCAGGCGCTCACTCAGCTGATCGACGGCACGCTCTTCCCGAACTCCCCTGCTGTGCTGCAGGATCTGTATCACTCCCTGCTCATGGGCGATTACGGTTCCATGCCCGATTCCTACTTTGTCCTGAAGGATTTCGGTTCCTATTCCATGGCCCAGCGCCGGCTCAACGATGATTACCAGAATCCGGAAAAGTGGTGGAGTATGGCTGTGACCAACACGGCCATGTCCGGCATCTTCTCTTCCGACCGCACCATCCGCGAGTACAACGAAAAGATCTGGCACCTGACGCCCCTGGAACACAACCGCTGAGCATTCAGGCCCTGACATCCCCAAGGATGCCTCAGGGCCTTTTCCGAGAAAGGAAGAGTTCTCCCCATGATGCTTCACAATTCCCATCTGCCACTGTATCGCTCCCCCCTGGGACCAGCTGCAGCCGGTTCCAGAATCACCATCCGCTTTTTCTGCGATGACGCGGACACGGTGATCCTCAGAACCTGGATGGGACAGGAGCTCGCCTTTCCCATGGTCAAGCAGGATGGCTCGCTCTGGGTGCATGAGCTTCAGGTGCCCAATGCCACCGGCCATCTCTGGTATGACTTTATCGTGCTCGGACCCCAGGCCCGGATCCGGCGGTACGGTGCCCCGGGCGACGGGCTCGGCGGAGAAGGCCAGGAATGGCCCGATCATTTTCACGCCTATCAGCTGACGGTGTATCAGCCGTCCTACCACACCCCCGCGTTCCTGCACGGCGCGAACATCTATCAGATCTTCCCGGACCGTTTCTTCAAGGCACCCACCGCCGCTGTGGATACGCGCACAGACCGCCGCATGCACAAGGACTGGCTGGAAAAACTGTACTGCGGGACGGAAGGCGAGAGCGAGGAAACCGTAGGCCTGGAATTCTACGGCGGCACGCTGACCGGCATTGAACAGAAGCTCCCGGAACTCAAGCAGATGGGCATTGATGTGCTCTATCTCAACCCCATCTTCAAGTCCCTCAGCAATCACCGGTATGACACCGGCGACTATACCAGGATCGATCCCCTGCTGGGCACTGAAGCCGAGTTCCGCTCCCTGTGCAGGCATGCAAAGGAGCTTGGCATGTCCATTCTTCTCGACGGCGTGTTCAGTCACACCGGCGAGGACAGCCTGTACTTCAATCACTTCGGAAACTATCCCGGGAAAGGTGCCTGCCAGGGTGAGGATTCTCCCTATTACCGCTGGTATACGTTTGAGCATTTTCCGGACAAGTATAAGTGCTGGTGGGGCTTCAAAAACCTGCCGGAGGTCAACAAGGAAAACCCGGACTATCAGAATTTCATGTTCAATTCCACTGACGGCATTGTGTCCCGCTGGATCCGCGAAGGCGCGTCCGGCTGGCGTCTGGACGTGGCGGACGAACTGAGCATGGACTTTCTGCGCAAGCTGCGCAAAACCGCGAAAGCGGAAAATCCCGAAGCCGTGGTGCTCGGTGAAGTCTGGGAGGACGCCAGCAACAAGACCGCCTACGGCGAGGTCCGCTGCTACTGCACCGGCGATACGCTGGATTCCGTCATGAACTATCCGCTGCGCCGTGTCATTCTGGACTTTGTCACCGGAAAGATCGACGCTCAGGCCCTGGTCCGGCTGGTGGAACATCAGGAGGAAGTGTATCCGCCCCAGTTCCGCTATTCGCTCATGAACCTCCTCGGCAGCCATGACCGTGCCCGTGTGCTCAACAATATGGTGGACAAGGACGGTCAGGGCCTCAGCCGCAGGGAACAGGCCGGCATTCATCTGAGCCCGTCCGAGTATGTGCTGGCCGTGAAGCGGTTCAAGGTCTGCCTGGACCTGCTCTGTGCCCTGCCGGGCTGCCCCACGCTCTATTACGGGGACGAAGCCGGCATGACCGGCTGCGCCGATCCGTTCTGCCGCCGGCCGTATCCCTGGGGACACGAAGACAAGGATCTCCGGTCCTACGTATCCGCCAGGTTCCGCCACCGTCAGCAGTCGGAAGTCCTGCGCGTGGGCTTATGCAGCATCCAGGCACTGGATGCGGATACTGTCCGGATCACCCGGTACCTGGACGGCACCCGTGATGCCCTTGGAAATCCAACCGATACTGTGGCCCAGGAAGTGTATACCATTCATCGCTGATCACACGACGTTCGGCCCCTGCATTACAGCAGGGGTTTTTCTGTGCCGTATGCCCGACCACTTTATCCACAATCTGTCCCCGTGCTTCCACGGAAGACCATTCCATAAGGAAAACGCGGCTGAGCACTTTTCTGTGCCCAGCCGCATTTTCCATGGCTTATTCTCTTTCAGCTTCAACTGCGCAGCATCCCGGGTCTCCTGCTTTATGGATTCCCTGCCTGCGCATACACATCAGGCTCATTCCGCATTATCTTCCCCGGCCTTTGTCTGGGGTCCCCGGTATTCCAGGCACAGCATGGTCAGATCATCAAACTGTTCCGCATCCTGCACAAAATCGTCCACAGCCACGCGGACGTTCTTCAGGATCTCCTGCGGCGACGCGTCCGCTTCCGTGTTCAGCGCGTCCAGCATCCGGTCCGTCCCGAACATCTCTTCCTTTGCATTGGTGGCTTCCGGCACACCGTCCGTATACACAAACAGTCTTGCCCCGGGCTCCAGCTGGATTTCATACTCCCGGTAACGCACGCCTTCCATGCCGCCGATCACAAACCCATGACGGTCCTTGTACAGTTCGAAGGCACCATCCGGCTTCCGGAGCACAGGGAACTCGTGGCCTGCATTGGCCGCTGTCAGCCTGCCTGTGGATATTTCCAGGATGCCAAGCCATACCGTAACGAACATTTCTGCGTCATTCCTGGCACATACGGCCTCGTTGGCATTGGCAAGTATCTGGGCCGGAGTCTCGCCCAGCTTGGCATGGCTCTGAAGAATAATCTTGGCCGCCATCATGAACAGGGCAGCGGGCACGCCCTTGCCGGAAACGTCCGCGATCACAAGCGCCAGATGATCATCATCGATCAGGAAGAAGTCATAGAAGTCGCCGCCCACTTCCCTGGCGGGATCCATGGACGCGTAGACATCGAATTCCGTCCGGTCCGGGAATGCCGGGAATGTACTGGGCAGCATGCCGGACTGAATTCTGGTTGCCAGGGTCAGCTCCGCGCCGGCGCGCTCCCTTTCCTTGGTGGCAGCCATGAGGTCGTTGATATACTGCACGGTCTGCTCTTCCATCTGGTCAATGGAATCCGCAAGCTGTCCGATCTCGTCTCTTCGCCGGATCTCTTCCGTCAGTTTTTTCTCGGCAATCACATTCTCACTGGCAAAGCGGGTTGCTTCCTGCATGACCGTTCTCAGCGGCTTTTCCAGCGTCAGCCACTGATGGACCCGGTTGGCGAACAGGAAGATGATGGCCAGGATGACCGTACGCAGAATGACATCCTTGATAAACCGGTTCCGGTGCCGGACAAGCACGCTCATCTGAACCTGAACGCACAGGATAGCCTTTGCGCTTCCGTCATCGCCCTTCAGCGGCACCATGGATGTGATATGATGGCTGCTTGCCGCGAAGGCCCCGCTGTTCAGGACAATGCCGAGGGAATCCTTTTCACCTTCCATAATGGCCCGGTAGGCTTCCCGGTTGTCTTCAAAGACCACGCTCTTGACGAACCCCACATCATACGGCCAGTATTTGCTGTCATGATTGACCGTGGAGAAAATATAGGTGACATAGTTATAGTTTTCATCCGGCCGGATAACATAGATGAACGTGGCGCCCATGTTATTGCACATCCGGTCAAACCGGTCCCAGGTCTGCCTGTACTCGCGGCTGTCGCCTCCGGTATCGAGATATTCATCCAGCCGGTCGGCGTCCACCAGCAGCGCGGCTGTTCTGGCCACCGAATTGCCATGCTCCAGGCCCTCTTCCAGCATGGCCCTGGTCACGCTCCTGTAACCGATATAACAGACATCCATGGAAAACAGGATGAGAAACAGCAGGAAGAACAGCAGATTCTTGGTGCCGATGCCGACGTGATATCGTTTTCCGGCCTTCCCCTTTTTCGGGGAATCCGTACCCGTGCGTTTCATGTCTTTCCGATCTCCTCTTCTCCCGGAAGGGGGTATTGGTCTTGAAGCATTCCGGAACCATGCCGCTGTGCCGCGGCCTCCCGGACAATCGCTGAAAAGTAGACAAGGGAAAGATCATCCAGTCCCCTGACCACGGCTATTTCAGGATGAAACTGCACGCCCAGGACAAAGGTTCTGCCCGTCCGTTCCACAGCTTCGATCATGTTCACCCCGGACGTCTCCAGCACGCCGGTCACCTTCAGGCCTGTGCCCTCCACGCTTTTCAAGGCCTGATGATGCCAGGACGGAACATTCCGGATCACGGGCATGCCGGTCTCCCGGAAGAGCAGGGAATGTGCATCCGTGACACGCACATCATGAAACGCAAAGTCCCTGTAGGCACCCGGTGCCGGGGGCTCATTCCTGTGCTCATGCGCATGCTTTTTTCCACAGCGCTCCATATACGCCGGAATATCCTGAATGATCTGGGCGCCGTGTACAACACCCAGCATCTGCATGCCCCGGCATATGGCCAGGATCGGAATGTCGTGTTCCAGACACCAGGACATCAGCAGATAGTCCGATACATCCCGCTCTGCGCTGAATCCTTCCAGCGTCTCCGGCTCCCGGGGCTCGGCGTACAGGGAAGGACAGACATCTGACCCGCCCGGAAACACCACAGCTCTCAGTCCATGCATGGCAAGCGCCGCATTGGATTGTTTCCAGCCAAGACTCCGCACCAGCTGTGCAGCTTCCCGGCTCAGCATCCCATGTCCGTCCACGCCTTCCAGCAGCTTTCCCTCATGGTCATAGGCAAGGCCTGCGGAAAACACCTGGTCGAGCGGAACCGGGATTCCACCGGCTGTCTCAATCGCCCTGCAGGTCGCCTGATAGGTTTCCGCAGGATGATTGTGCCAGGCCACGCCCACCATCGGTCTTTCCATGTTCCCTGCCCGCGCCGGCCCGCCGGAAACATCCGCATACCTCCCCGGGCCGGTGAATCCTTTCCTGTTGTAACGCTTCCTGGCATCCATCAGCAGCGCTCATGGCATTTTCCTGCTCCGTGCTTTCCGTTTCTGACCCGTGCGCGTCAGATGTTTCATTCAGACTCTGTTTTTACCGGAAGCACATGCAGATCGCAGCATCAGTATACTGCACATGTTTTGACCGATCAATCCCCTGCGGACCGCGCAATCCAAAAGCCCCGTGCACATATCCGCTCTTTTCCCCGAAAACCGCAGGCAGCCTGTCCGCTCAGGACAGGCTGCCTGCATATGGCATGTTTTCTTTTACTTGTTGCCCAGAAGGCTGCCCACAACATTGCCCAGAACGTCACCCATCAGAGAGCCCACCGAATCCGCCGCCTGGCTCATGATGCTTCCGGCATCCTCGCCCTTGAGCACTTTCAGTGCGTTCTTCTTCGCATCCGAGCTGGCTTCGCGGTAAGCCTCAATCAGTTTCCGCTCCGCAGCGGTCACTTTCATGGTGCTGTTCGCATTGGCCGGTGTCTTGGCGGCAGTTTTCTTGGACGCCGCTGTCGTCTTGGCCTTTGCCGTGGTTTTCCTGGCAGTCGTCTTGGCCGTCGTCTTCTGAGCAGTCTTGGCCGCAGTCTTGCCCGCAGTATTCGATGCGGTCTTGGCGGAAGAACCCTTGTCCGCTTTTGCCGCGTTCAGCAGGGATGCCTGGGTCACCCCTGTCACCTTGGCAATCTGCTTGAGCTGATCCTGGGAGGGAATCAGATCCCCACGCTCCGCTTTGCTGACATCATTGGCGGACATGCCAAGTCCCACCTTCGCGGCCAGCTTTTCCTGCGTCAGACCGGCCTTGCCTCTCGCTTCCTTGATCAGTGCGCCTACCGTGTTTGCCATGCCTTTGCCTCCTTTATGTATCATGTTCAGAACCCTCATGGTTCCATCAGCCTGTTTCATGCCCGCTTCAGGCGGTCCTGCCCTGCTTCTGAATCTGGATCAGGCCGAACAGAAGATTCTCCACACACCCGTTCTGCGCCATCTGCCCGCTCTTCAGACGGTAGTCTGTCTCCAGGCACAGGGAAATGCACTGCCTCAGCTGAGCTTCCGTGTACCGGTTCAGATGCTTCATCCGCTCCCGGATCACAAAGTCGCGCATGCCGGTAATTGCCGCCATCTCCTGCGGTTTTTTCCCTTCCGCTCTGAGCATGCTCAGTTTCATGAGATCCCGGTACTGGCTGCCCAGAATATAGATGATCATGAACTCGCTCTCTCCGGCATTGAGCATGTCGGACAGAATATGGAACGCTTTCTCCGTCCTGCCGGACACCACCGCATCCGTCATCTCCCAGGTCCGGTATTCCTGGCTTACAAGAGCAAAGGACTCCTGACGGCTTTTCTGCTGGAATATATGGGAAGCCATACTCCAGTCTACAATTTCGTGGGGGATGACAAAATCCGTCATACTCTCTATGTAATCAGTGAACCTCTGAAAGTCAAGGAAGTGACCCGTCTCTTCCAACAGGTCCCTGAACTGTATATCGCTGACGGCCATCACCGCTGTGCGGCAGCTCTCCGTGTGGCAGAAGAACTGGGCAAACGGCCTGGCCAAACAGGAACGGAAGAATACAATTATGTGCTGTCCGTGATCTTTCCTTCCAATATGCTCCATATCCTTCCCTACAACCGGATCGTCAGGGATCTGGGGGAACTGAGTGAAGAAAAGTTCCTGGAAATGGTCCAGGAAAACTTCTTGATGGAAAAGGCGGAGCGGCCGGTGGAACCCCAGGCTCCCCATACCTTTGGCATGTACATCGGAGGCCAGTGGTATAAACTGACCGCCAAACCGGATACTTATCCCGCGGAAGATCCTATCCATTCCTTGGATGTGAGTATCCTCCAAGATAATCTGCTGGCACCGGTACTGGGTATCGAAGATCCCCGGACGGACCCCCGGATCGATTTCGTGGGCGGTGTACGGGGATTGAGCGCCTTGGAAGATGCTGTGGATGGAGAAGATGCAACTGTGGCGTTCTCGATGTATCCTACGTCCATGGATCAGCTGATGGATGTGGCGGATAAGGGACTGGTGATGCCGCCTAAATCCACCTGGTTCGAGCCGAAACTACGGGACGCGCTGACGGTACATATGATTGGAGATGAACAAGATGGGAAGAATTTATAATTTTGGAGCAGGTCCTTCCATGATGCCGCTGCCGGTCCTGGAACAGGCGCAGCGGGAATTGCTGGATTATAAAGGCAGCGGGATGTCCATGCTGGAAATCAGCCATCGGAATGCCCTGTTCGAAGAAGTGAACGACCAGGCCCAGGCTCACATCAAGCAGCTGCTGGGGATGGATGACAGCTGGGTGGTGATGTTCATGGGAGGCGGAGCTTCCCTGCAGTTCTCTATGACCCCCATGAACTTCCTGACCCCAGGTAAAGTGGCGTC
>CACYNZ010000125.1 GCA_902775835.1 uncultured Eubacteriales bacterium
GCTGTCTGCCCTGATTATCGCTTTTCTGACCTATAAGAAGACGGCCCTTGATGTGCGGCGTCCCATTTCCCGGAAGGCTTTCCTGAAGCGGCTGCCTCTGGCGGCGGGAGCGGTGGTGCTTTCCATTCTCCTCATGACAGGGGTCTATCTCCTGCGGCTGGATTTTGCCAAAAATCTCATCCTCCTCGGGGCCATCCAGCTTTGCATGACCCTTGCGGCCAATGTGATTCTGGGAGCTTCCTGGATACAGCGGTACCGGGTCTATCCCCGGGGCCGGGAGCTTTCGGCGGTGGTGATTCTCATGTACATCATTGCGGACCTTTTCATGCCCTCGGGCATCAAGTACGCCATCCTGGTCATGGGAACGGTGCTGGCCCTGATTTTCCCGAATCACTGGGATGAATGGAAGTAGGAGAACGGAGGAAGAGAGGGGCTCTTCCTTCGTTTCGACAGCCACGGAATCTGGGAGGTCATGTCCAAGACCCGCGGGAAGATCCTCCCCGGTGAGGAAATCCTTCTGGAGGATGTGCTCCCGGTACCGGACGAGGTGGAGGTCGTGCCGGAGGGCGAGACCGTCTACGCCGGTCCTGCGGACTATCATGAGGCGGACGGAACCGTGCTCATCACCCTGACCGCCACCGGTGACTTCACCATCGGCGGGGACAGCCGCAAGAAGGCGGACATCTTCAACGACGAGCTCAAGCGCCAGGACGGGGATATCAACTTCACCATGCGGAACATGCGTGAAATCCTCATGTCCGATGACCTGACGCTGGTCAACTTTGAGGGCACGCTCACCGATTCCAAGTATGTGCCCAGCAACAAAAAGAACAACCAGTTTCTGTTCAGCGCGCCTCCGTCCTATGTCAGCATGCTGACCGACAACGGGATTGAGGCGGTGGCGCTGGAAAACAACCATATCATGGACCACGGCGAACAGGCCTATGAGGACACCAAGCAGACGCTCCGGGACGCGGGGATTGTATATTCCAATTCCACGGAGGTCGGTGTCATCGAGATCAAGGGCGTCAAGATCGCCATGCTGACCTATCTGTGCATTGACCGGTATCAGCAGCTGTGGGACAAGGTGCCCGAGGACATCAGGGCCGCCAAGGCAGAGTATCCCATCGTCATTGTCTCCTTTCACTGGGGCAATGAGAAGGATTACAAGCCCACCGAGAACCAGAAGCGCATGGGGCGCCTTGCGGTGGACAGCGGAGCTGATCTGGTGCTCGGACATCACAGTCATCGCATGAATCCCATTGAATGCTATAACGGCGTGTATATCTGCTATTCCCTGGGGAACTTCTGCTTTTCCGGCAATTCCAAGCCCAGCGACATGAACTCCTTTGTCTTTCAGACAAGGTTCCGCGTCGTGGAAGGCGAAGCAGGGGAAAGTGATACCATCACCAATGAGGGTTTCCGGATCATTCCCATCCGGATCTCTTCCCGCAAGGACCGCAACGATTTCATTCCCACAGTGCTCACGGAGCACACTGCCGTGGACTCGGTGGTTTCCACCCTCAAGTCCAACGGCCGGGATCTGGACTATGCAGTGGAAGACTATCCGCTGGAATGGTAAGGAGCTGAACACATGAACCGTATTCTGAAGAAGGAAGTTCTCAATCCCACCGTGACGCGCATGGTGGTGGACGCCCCGCTGGTGGCCCGCAAGGCCGAGCCCGGACAGTTCATTATTCTCCGGGTGAGCGAAAACGGCGAGCGCATTCCGCTGACCGTGGCCGACTATGACCGGGAGAAGGGAACTATCACCATCATTTTCCAGGTGGTGGGTGCTACCACGGAGAAGCTGAACCATCTGGGCGAGGGCGACATGATCCATGACTTTGTGGGTCCCCTCGGCCGGGCGACGCACACCGAGGGCCTCAGGCGCGTGGCCGTGGTGGGCGGCGGCGTGGGCTGCGCCATTGCCTATCCCGTGACCAAGAAACTGTTCGAGCAGGGCACGGAAGTCGATGCCATCACCGGATTCCGCAGCAAGGACCTGGTGATCCTGGAAAACGAGTTTGCCGCTCATTCCTCGCATGTGTTCCGCGTCAGCGATGACGGGTCCTGGGGTGACAAGGGCCTGGTGACCGATGTGCTGCGCAGACAGCTGGAAAGCGGCGTCGTCTATGACGAGGTCATCACCATCGGGCCGCTGATCATGATGAAGTTTGTGGCCGCGCTTACCCGTGAGTTCGGCGTGAAGACCATCGCCAGCATGAACCCCATCATGATTGACGGCACCGGCATGTGCGGCGGCTGTCGCCTGAGCGTGGGCGGGAAGATGAAGTTCGCCTGTGTGGACGGTCCCGAATTCGATGCCCACGAGATTGATTTCGACGAAGCAATGGCGAGAAATGCCACATACAGGGACTTTGAGCGCAAGGCGCATGAAGAAGCCTGTCATCTGTTTGCGGAGGTGTAAGCTATGCCCAACATGGCCATGAACAAGCATCCCATGCCTGCCCAGGACCCGGTGGAACGCAGCCGGAACTTCAGGGAAGTCGCCCTGGGTTATGACCGTGAGACCGCCGTGGATGAAGCCCGGCGCTGTCTGAACTGCAAGAACAGCCCCTGCGTGCAGGGCTGTCCCGTGCACATCAATATTCCCGCTTTCCTGCATGAAGCCGCCCAGGAGCACTTTGAGGAAGCCTATGAGATCCTGCACGCTTCCTCCTCACTGCCGGCCGTCTGCGGCCGTGTCTGCCCTCAGGAAAGCCAGTGCGAGGGCAAGTGCGTGCGCGGCATCAAGGGCGAAAGCGTCGGCATCGGCCGTCTGGAGCGCTTTGTGGCGGACTGGCATATGGCCAACAGCCAGAAAAAGCCGGAAAAGCCCGCTTCCAACGGACATAAGGTGGCCGTGATCGGGTCCGGTCCTTCCGGACTTACCTGCGCGGGCGATCTGGCGCGCGACGGGTTTGAGGTCACCGTGTTTGAGGCCCTGCATCTGGCCGGCGGCGTGCTGGTCTACGGCATTCCCGAGTTCCGTCTGCCCAAGGAGATTGTGCGCCGGGAGATCGAGGGCCTGAAGGATATGGGCGTGAAGGTGGAGACCAATGTGGTCATCGGCCGCACCATCACCATTGATGAGCTCATGGAAGAGGAAGGCTTCGAAGCCGTGTTCATCGGAAGCGGCGCCGGCCTGCCCCGGTTCATGGGCATTCCGGGCGAGAACCTGAAGGGCGTGTACTCCGCCAATGAGTTCCTTACCCGCATCAACCTTATGAAAGCCTATGAGCCCGGCAGCGATACGCCCATCCGTCCCGGCAGGAAAGTGGCCGTGGTGGGCGGCGGCAATGTGGCCATGGACGCCGCGCGCTGCGCGCGCCGGCTTGGCGCGGAGGTCACCGTGGTCTACCGGCGCACCGAGGCCGAGCTTCCCGCCCGGCGCGAGGAAGTCGAGCACGCCATGGAGGAAGGCATTGTCTTCCATTTCCTGACCAACCCGCTGTCCATCTCCGGGGATGACCAGGGCTGGGTGAAAACCATCCGCTGCCAGCGCATGGAGCTGGGTGAACCCGATGCCAGCGGCCGCCGCCGTCCGGTGCCCGTGGAAGGCAGTGAGGAAGACCTGGACATGGACTGCGTGATCATGGCCCTGGGCACGAGCCCCAACCCGCTGATCAAGAGCACCACCGAAGGCCTGGATACCCAGAAATGGGGCGGCATCATCGTGCAGGAGGAGACCGGGGAGACCAGCCGCAGGAACGTGTATGCCGGCGGTGACGCTGTCACAGGCGCCGCCACGGTGATCCTGGCCATGGGTGCCGGAAAGACGGCAGCCTCTGCCATCCGCGAACGTCTTCTGGGAAGCTGAGGCAGCCTTGCCTGTACAGACCGGGGAATGCTATAATCAATCAGAAAGGGCGGCCTGGGACGGCGCCCTGAAGAAAACTGGAGGATGCTGACCGTGTTCAACAAATTCATGAATAACTTCTACTTCGGCAAGAGCGGAAAAGCGGATTTCACGGAGGATGACCTGCCGACCAATCGATGGCAGCTGTTTATGGATACCCTGAAAGTCCGTATGTCCGCCCTGGTGCGCCTGAACCTGATGTATGTCATCGTCTGGATTCCCACCCTGTTCCTTCTGGGCATGGGCGCCATGAATGTCATACAGATCAGCTATCAGATGGATATGGGCGACGGCAAGTCCGTCTATTCCATGCAGGCCGAGGTGCAGGCTGAAGATGAAGCCACGGCGAACAGTGAAGAGGCACAGTACTATGCGAACCTGGAAGTGCTCAGCGCGGAGCAGGCCAGGGACCGCATGCTCAGCGTGCTCTTTTCCACCCTGCTTTTCCTGATTCCCTGCGTGGCCATCACAGGCCCGTGCACGGCCGGCGTGTCCTATGTGTGCCGGAACTGGTCCAGAGACGAGCACGCCTTTATCTGGTCTGACTTCAAGGATGCGGTGAAGGAGAACTGGAAGCAGTCCCTGCCCGTTTCCCTGATCACCGGCATTCTTCCCTTTGTGGTCTACATGTGCTGGACATTCTACGGCGGCATGGCCGCCAATTCCGCGGTCATGGTGATTCCGCAGGTGCTGGTGCTCATGATCGGACTTGTCTGGGCCATCTCCGTCACCTACATGCATCCCATGATCGTGTCCTACAAGCTCAAGTTCCGCGATGTGCTCCGCAACAGCATTCTTCTGGCCATTGCGCGCCTGCCCATGAGCGTCGGCATCCGCCTTCTGCACATGGTCCCGCTGCTGATCACCCTGGCCATCGCGTTCTTCTGGAACTACTCCTATGGTCTGCTGTTTGCTCTGGTCTATTACCTGCTCATCGGTTTCTCCCTGAGCCGCTTTGTCACCGCCAGCTTCACCAACGGCGTGTTCGACCGCTTCATCAACAGCCATATCGAAGGCGCGAAAGTGAACCGCGGCCTGCGTGTGGTGGATGATGACGATGATGATGAGGACGACGAGGACGCGGCGGAGGAGTCCTGAGCATGTATACAGGCTTTGCGGAAGTCTATGATGAACTTATGGCCGATGTGGATTATGAGACCTGGGCGGATTTCTACGTCCGGCTCATGAACCATTACGGCATACAGGAAGGAAAAGTGTGTGAGTGCGCCTGCGGAACAGGTGCGCTCACCATTCCTTTATACAGGAGAGGCTTTCAGATGACCGGCGTGGACCTGTCGCAGGACATGCTCTGGATCGCCGCCCAGAAGGCGCGCAGCAGCGGGATCGGGATTCCCTTTGTGCGCCAGGACATGCGTCAGCTGCGTCTGCACCGGCCCATGGATGCCGTGCTGGCCACCTGCGACGGCGTGAACTATCTCCTGGACGACCGGGACCTGACGGCCTTTTTCCAGGCCGCCTGGCAGGCCCTGAGGCCCGGCGGCGGACTTTTCTTTGATATTTCCACCCCCTATAAGCTGGAAAATATGCTGGGGGACCGGATCATCTGCGAGGATATGGAGCATATCACGTATCTGTGGCAGAACCGGTATCACCCGAAGACAGCCACCGTGGACATGCACCTGTGCTTCTTTGTGCGCGAGGAAGACGGAAGATACCGCCGGATTGACGAGGAACAGAAGCAGAAGGCGCATACCATGGAACACCTGTGCTTCCTGCTGCAGGAGTGCGGGTTTGTCAATATCGCCGTATTCGGAAACGGCACGCTGCGCGAGCCGGGCGAAAAGGAAGAGCGCTGGCATTTTGCAGCCCGAAAGAGAGAGGATGAATGACATGCTGGATATCCGGACAGGGGATGAAGCCCTGCGGATGGACCTGATGAACGGGGAGGCCCGGGTGATCCTGATGGAGACCACCGAGCTGGTGCAGACCTGTTCCGACCTTCATAATGCGACGCCGGTGGCCACCGCCGCCATGGGCCGCCTGATGACCGGCACGCTGATGCTGGGCCTGATGATGAAAGGCGCCGGCGAATCCGTGACCGTGACCGTCAAGGGTGACGGCCCCATCGGTACCATGGTGGCTGTGGCAGACCACGGCGATGTGCGCGCCTGCTGCGATCAGCCCGGCGTGGATCTTCCGCTCCGCAGGGACGGCAAGCTGGATGTGGGCGGTGCTGTGGGCCATCACGGACGCATGAGCGTGGTCAAGGACCTGGGCATGCGTGAACCGTATATCGGTCAGGTGGAGCTCGTCAGCGGCGAGCTCGGCATCGACTTTGCCCAGTACTTCACCGTGTCCGAGCAGCAGCCGTCCCTGGTGGCGCTGGGCGTCCTGACCAACGGCGCGAATGTGCTCAAGGCCGGCGGGCTTCTGATCCAGCCCCTGCCGGGATGCTCGGAGGAAACACTGGAACAGCTGGAACTGCGCTCGCCCATGTTTGCCGAGATCAGCCGGGAGCTGGCGGCCGCGCCGAAGGAGGAACTGGCGGACGGCTGGTTCCGCGGCCTGAACCCCAGGCTTCTGGAGCGTGAGCCGGTGCGCTACCGCTGCACCTGTTCCCGGGACCGCATGGAAAAAGCGCTGCTGGCCATCGGGAAAAAGGACCTGCAGTCGCTCATCGATGACGGCAAAGGCGCGGAACTCGGCTGCCATTTCTGCCGGAAAACCTATTTCTTCACCAACGCTCAGCTGGAAAATCTTCTCAGAACCGGACATGCGGAGGGATAAGCAAGCCATGTTTGAATGCATCAATTTTGACAGCCATATGGCGGATTTTGTGTCGGACTGGGTTCAGAAGCACGGCAAGGAGTACAGGAACGTGGATGCCATGGAAGCGGACATGCCCAGGATCTACATGCGTTTCCTGAACACGCCGGCCAAGTGGCTGCAGGGCATCACGCCCGGGGCCTATTTCACCCAGTTCGAGGACCCCAAGGACCTGGTGGACTGGCTCTGTGCCTATGTGAACAAGGGCGTTCCGGTCCCGGACCTGCTGCTTGAGCAGATCGAGAACGTGGGCAAGCCCTGCGAAAAGCGGCTCCTGGCCCTGCTCAAGGACGAG
The DNA here is from genome assembly GCA_902775835.1 of uncultured Eubacteriales bacterium. The sequence continues at coordinate 6,945 of CACYNZ010000125.1, forward strand.
GAAGCGCCCAATGAGGCGCGCATGACGGCCATCGGTCTTCTGCGCACCATGGAGAGCACCCAGCCCAAAATGCTCTATATCCAGTGGCAGATGGAGCGTGAAGAGGACGATGAGCTGGCAGAGAACGCGCTGGAATCCCTGAAAGACATGGGCCAAAGTGCGCTCCAGCCCATGCTCGAAGCCCTTCCGAAAGCCAATGACGCGGGCCAGCAGGCCATGCTGGACGTGCTCTGCTGCTATCCCGGCAATGAACAGGTCTATCAGCTGACCCGAAAGATGTTCCTCTCGCATCCGGAAAAGCGCGCCCTGTTCGCCGGATACCTGGGAAAGCTCGGCGACGAGCGTGTGCTCCCGGATCTGATCCATGCGGCCAATGAACCGGAACTCGGGTATGTGGATTTCCTGGAAATCCGCAATGCCATCGAGCGTCTCGGCGGGACCTGTCCGGCACGCGATTTTGACGGCGATCCGGAATTTGAGGCCCTGCACGGTGCCGAATCCTGACCCCATCTATGCCAGGACTTGTGATGCAGGAAAGAAGGTGATCGGTTGCTCTGCCGATTCTGCGGAACCTATTCCGGCGAAGACGAAATCGTATGTCCGAACTGTGGCCGGGTCCTCCCCCGGGGGGAAAACCGGAACGACGGCGTGATGGCCATCCGCCAGGGCCGGCGTGCGCGCGCGGCGGCAGCCTCCGGACAGCCGCCCATGGAAACCGGTCGCCAGGGCACGGACCGGGTCTATGTGGACCCGCTCCAGCGCCCGGAGAATGCGGGCCAGATTCCCGTGTACGCCGACAGTGAAGTCTATTCATCCGACGGCCGGCCCCTGAGCGAGCGCGAAAGCGGGCTGGAGCGGCATACGCGCACCAGTTACGGCGATACCACCATGCGTGAACCTGTGCCGGTCATGACCGCCAGGTCCCGGAAGAAGAGCATGCATGTGGCCAGGCGCGAAATCAACTGGATGCATGTGGGCATTCTGATCCTGATTTTCATGCTGCTGGCAGCGCTCGGCGTCTATATCTATCTGGACCGGACCGACAATGGTCAGCGCATTCTGGCCCGCATGGGCAGGGATGCCACAGCCCAGGCCTACTGGGAAGTAGGCGAGGAGCGCATGGACACCGGTGATATTGACGGCGCCATCGCGGATTTTGAGCATGCCGTGGAGCTGGACGGGGAGGAGAACCTTTCCGTCACCGGACTTCTGATGCTCGCTTCCTGCTACGAGGCCGCGGGCCGCACCGCCGATGCCGAAACCATCTATATCCGGCTCTATACCGATGTGGTGCCCAGTGCGCCGGATGCCTATACCAATGAAATCCGCATCCTGCAGGCCACCGGAAGACCGGCGCAGGCCGCGGAGCTCATGGCGCTTGCCTATGAGAAGACGGGGAATATCGCATTCCAGCGCCAGCGCACGGACCTGCTCCCCACGCCGCCGTCCACATCCCTTGGCGCGGGCCTGTATGAGATCCGCAAGTATGTGAGCCTGAGCTCTCCCCAGGGCTTTGAGGTCTACTATACCTTCAGCTCGGAAGCCAAGCTTCCGGAGGAAGGCGAACTGTTCACGGAAGACATTTATCTGGATGAGGGTATCTGGAATCTGCGCGCCGTGTCGGTCAACGGGGAACTGGTCAGCGATGAGCTCAAGGCCGTGTACCGGATCATCATGCCGAGTCCTCAGCAGCCCGCCGCCAATCTGGCGCCCAATACCTACAAGACGCGTCAGCGGGTGCGTCTGCGTCCCGGCGAGGAGAACAAGGACGACAAGGATATCACCATCTACTACACCATTGACGGCTCCATCCCCGACGGCGACAGTCCTGTCTATACCGGCGAGCCCATTGTGCTCCCGGGCTGGTATGTGGACCTGCACGCGGTGGCCGTCAACGGCTACGGCAAGGCCAGCAATATGCTGGAAATCCGTTATAAAATCCTGGCCAAGCCCTATCCGCTGAAATCCTATACCACGGAGGACACGGCATCCGGTATCCGGCTTGCCTACACCACCTGGGACAGCTTCCGCAATACCTGGGGAAACAGCGAGCGCATGGAGGAAGTACAGATCAGCGGAATTGACAGCATCTGTCAGAAGCAGATCTATCCCTGGGGCTATGCGGTGTTCTACCGCACAAGCGGAAATTATCTTCTCCAGGAACTGTACTTCACCACGGACCTGTTCTCCGGCCCGCGCCAGACCGGCATCGGCAACACGGAAAATGACGTGGTCTCCAAGTTCCGGGATATGGGACAGGTGACCAGTCCCTCCGGCAACCGCGGCCTGTATGAGAACAGTGAAGGCAAGGGCCAGATCCTTGTGCAGGAAGACGGCGGAAAGATTATCCGCTATACCGCCAGCACGGCGGATTCCCATAAATGGCAGCTCACCTACACCCTGAACAGCCGCGGCGTGGTAGTGGCCATTGATCAGATGTACATCCCATGACATGAAAGGAGAGAAAGCGCATGATCCTCTACCTTGTGGCGCTGGCCCTTGTGATATGCCTTTTTCTCCTGCTCCGTCAGAAAAACCGCGCGCGTGCGGAAAAGCGGCAGGTGCAGCTGATCCGGCGCGGGGAGATGTACGGACACCTCTATCCCATCCTGGAGCGCTGCGGACACCGGTATATCGAATACATCAGCATTTCCCCCGTGGAAGTGGAAATCCGGCTGCTCGCGCTTTCACCCAGAACACTCCGCTATACCTTTGAGAAACAGGGATTTGACAATCTGACCCCGCAGAAAACGCTTGCTCTGGCCCAGGCCGTGGGCG
>CACYNZ010000126.1 GCA_902775835.1 uncultured Eubacteriales bacterium
CGAGATGTGAGGAGTGACTGGGCGGATGAGGATCACCCCCGCGCATGCGGGGAAAAGTCCTGGTTCTCAGCGTTCTGATACAGGCCGTAGGGATCACCCCCGCGCATGCGGGGAAAAGCTCAATATCCGGGAAAGCATGGCTGGCAGGTGGGGATCACCCCCGCGCATGCGGGGAAAAGACTAAATAAACCTTTATAAACAGCCAACTTCTAATTGGCTGAATCAAGTTTTTCATTTAGTTTGATATACAGACTCGCTGTAAGCCGTGCATCTGGAAGCGCTCGATGACTCTGCTTCTCTGAAATGCCAAAATGTCTTGTCAATGTTTCCAGTCTGTAATTTGCAACTGAACTTCCAAGGACATCCCGCGCAATTGAAACAGTATCCATAGCTTTAAAATGCAAAGGTAAAATACCATTGATTTCACACGCTTTCAATAAAAAGCGAATATCAAATGCGGCATTATGTCCTACAATCCATGCATCTCCAATAAAGTCAAACAGATACGAAATTGCCTGCGAAACAGAAATACCTCCTTTTTCCAAGTCTTCATCTGTAAGTACAGTTAGGTCCCGAATCACTTGGGGTAATTCTGCTTCACACTTCACTAGGCATTGAAACTCATCAACAATCTTGCCCTCGATTACTTTCACCGAGGCAATTTCAACAAGATGGTCCGTTTCCGAATCCAATCCCGTAGTCTCTGTATCCAAAACAACAAAGCTCTTCGGCAATGGAGTATCGGAAACCCACGATTCATACGGCAATGGCAGATTGTTTCTCCGAAACGTGCTTTTGACAACGCGGGCAGAATTATCGCCTTTTTGAACCGTTTGGTTCGCCTGCTTCTGCGGGATCTGTCCATGATTCATCTTCTGTTGCGATATTGGGATTGTTCCCTGAATCTGGCCCGTTTCCATCCGAACAGCTACAGCTGGTTGCTCCGTTACAGATAAGCCATCTGTATTACGCGGTACATCTCTACCTGTTTGTAAGTTTGGCACTGCAATGTTCTGGTTCTTTTCCGCATCTACCAGATTAGCACGCTCACCGTTTGTTTTTTTCGATACCGGAAGAGGCCGCCGCATCAAAGTCAGACCATCAAAGTCAACAGGCTGCCAGGAACTGTTATAAACATAATAGACAAACCCTTGTTCATTTCGCGCTGAACAAACCATAACTGCACTTCCGCTTCCAGAATATTTGCATATTCTTTCCCAGAGTGCTTCTCTTGTGCGAAGGCTCAGCCTGCCCACATATATTCCTGTAGAGATTTCCATCAGCCACTTGGTAACATCGCCACGTACTCCCTCAGGACATGCATTGAGATACAGAACGATCACAAGAGATCGTCCCCTTCCTCACCATAGTTAACCCCGTTCGCAACAAGATCTGATGCTCCATTCCATAACTTCACTTCATCGGGAATGAAACCTGTCCCGTCTTCATCTTCGCTCATCAGCAGAAAGTGCAGATCCCTCACCATGCGTTCAAGTATATGCCCTGATACCAGTCTGTCCCGAACCAGACGCCTTGTAGCCGCCCCTACATTTCCGGAAGGAGATGATGCAATCTCAAAAGCTGCCGGTATTGTTGTTTCTGCCTTATACAAATCCGCCATATCATAAACAAAAGAATTCTCATGGCCGACATGGACAAAACCCAGGCCTGGTGAGCACCCTAATGCTACGATCAATGCATGCGCAAGGCCATACAAACAAGCGTGACCGGCCGAAAGTGCCTGATTGACAGGATCACCTGCTGCATAATTATCGGGCTGGTAATCTCTTCCATTCCAGTTTACATGCCACTTCTCAGCACATGTCCGATAGACCTGCCGTATTCGGCTTCCTTCTCTTCCGCGAAGCTGCTGCATCGTCAGCCCGGATACGTCCTCGTCCGGAAAACGCATTTGATACATTTTTTTCGCAACCATCAGATGAGAGCGTGTATTGCTCACCAATGCGGCCTGTCTGAGCAATAGTGAAGAAGAGTGGGTCATAGGGCGTCCGTATGCATAAAACCGGACGCCCTGCTCCCCAGTCCAGATCAATGTGACACCAGCATTGGCAATAATTTCTACTGCCTGATGCGTAATACTTGTACCTGGCCCAAGCAGTATTGCGCAGATTCCTGCGGCAGGAACATGGGTTATCCCTTTCTTACCCAAAATCGTGATGGCGTTGGCATCACGGTTCAACTTGGAGTGTTCCAGATACAGAAAAGTAAGTCGACTTTGCAGTTGAGGCAGTGCCTGCGAATCCGGTTTGTCAAATCCCTGATATTCATCCATATGACACTACCGTAAGCATTCCCATGCCATAAGCTTTCCCCCGTCCAATTCCTTCTTTCATTGCCTTTTGGAAAAGCTCTGTGTCCGTAATAGTAAGCACACCCTCAAAAGTTACGCCAAGTAATGAAATCGTACGACCTTTATTACGAAAAATATGCCATTCGCTACGCACTACATCAAACTGGTCCGGGACCACCGTAAATCCATGGTTTTTTCCCTGGCGTTCCAGCCATGATCTTTGATGCGCTGCAATGGTAATTGCCTTGATTTTTCCTCTGTGATTCAGCTTTCCCGGTACACTCATTACAGGATTGGCTTTCAGTCTGAACCGCCAGGTAGTATCCGCCACCGTTCTTTTGAGTAACGGTTCATAATCACGAATCTCACCAGAATTCCCGGGTTTCCCAATCTGTGCAGCCAGACGAGCAAAGTCGGGCTTGGATGTACTGAGGAGCAGTAAATAGGTCTCTCCTCTCAGTTCATCCAGTCTCCATAATACCCGTTCGGTCACTTCGCCGAAACAGGATTCCACTATCCCATGCATGATCTCCAGATTATCCAGAGCCCGAAGTGTATTCCGATTCAGCAAATCAATCGCTATGCGTGACAAGTACATGTTCCTCGTCATCTCCTGCTCATATCAAGTAGGTCCAGTTCCGCCATTGGATCATGTACATGATCATTTTTGATAACAATCCGCTCCTGTTCCATGCCCCGCGGTCCATACTGTCGATGTATCGGGCTGAATGAAACGGGCTCATCACGTAAACTGTACCATGCTGTTTTGTTTTTCGGCGTTTCCAGCATCAGGCGAAGACTTGCGTCGCCATTTCTTCGCCGATACCATTCAGACGCCTGCCACGGTTCCTGCTCCATTACTTCCTGCAATGTTCCTGTACGAATGCCAAGACAAAGCGGCAGTACCGGCGGGCATGCACGCCGTCCAAGATACAGAGGATAACAGGGAGAACGGAGTGCCTCTTCCACGCGTTCCAGCAGAGAATTATCCTCACTTTCCAGGCCGACCAGAAAGCAGGCATCGCTGAGATAATAACGGTAAGTTACATAAGGTGCACTTTCCATCATAATGCTGCCGTCCGCCTCATGACGCACTTCACCCTTGGAAGTGTATTTCGGAGCGCGGGCAGTATGAAAATCCCTGATAACTCTCCCTGGCATTTCCACTCTGACTCCCATGCGCAGGGCCTCACCCAGTGAGGCTATCTCCTCACTGTCGCGCTTCAGCCCCAAAGCTGCAGCCAGCAAACCGATCACTCCGGACTTGCTCGGTTCATGTCGTGTTTGCCGGATATCGTATTTCGATTCGTCACCCCAGGACTGCAGAGGAGCAGCAAGTCTCAAAAGCAATGTTGCCATTCACTATCACCCTTTGATCGCTTCGCTCGCAAGGAAACCTTCAACTGCTTCCAGAAGCTGCGGCAGCGGCAGCATCTCCGCACCTTCCATGCTGCACCCCAGTGTCCAACTCGCAGCCGGTTTTCCCGTGTAATTCTCATACAGCGTCCGTGAATAGTCTGCCAGCCGTTTGCAGGAGGCCTTGCTGTACCCTCCGGCATTTTCTGCCTGCACAGGTTCCTCAAACGCGCCAACAAGATTGACCGGCTGATCTTTTCGTACTGTCACATAGACAGCATCCGGCAGTGTGCGGTTGGCGAAAGTATTCTGCTTGCCGGTTGGCATACTGAGTACAAAAGCCTGAATGAAATTCTTTACAGCTGCAGGTGTCTCTTTTCCCAGATTGCCGCAGAGTTCTTCCACATTCACCGTCGCATATCTGTAAAGTGTTGAAGAATTGAATTCAACCGTTCCCAGATGTCCCGCCCCTGCGCTGTCCTCCGGTGCAAGATCATCCACTGCTGTAAAATAATCAAATTCATTCTGAACACCATGCGTCGAGATTGCATGCGCAACCTGAGCAGCCGCGTCATAATTCAGAGAAGGATCACTAGCAACCATACGCACAAAAAGCGCCAGATCAATGGAAGCATGACCCTTCAAAGCTTCTCTGCAGGCCGCTTCTCTGTCTTTACCTTTGATGGAATCGTCGACAGCGAGCTTTGCAAGTGTATCCGCCTGACCCACGCTCATGAAAAAGAGGGCTTCAGTTCCTTTATCGAGGTCTTTCTCGTTAATGGGAAGGCCTGCACTTTTCAGCACTTCCACAGCCATTTTTTCGGCATCTGCTTCCGGACTCAAAGCCGCAATCCGATCCTGAACCATCCGCACAATCCGTTTGGTTCTCAAAGCAAGTTCTTCCGGTTCATACATTTCTCTGAAACTCAACCGTACCGCGCGCTTCCAGGACTGACTTGATACTCGAGCACGCCGCACTCCGCCATATACCGCTGTCTTTGGACTGCCCGTATCATCTCTGTTGACACAGCTCGGAGGTACAGTCTGGAGTACATGAATGTCTACATACAAATGATTCTGCTTGCTCATTTTTCATTATCCTTTCCATTATTGTCAATCTGAGTCTTACGATAGAAATCCTGTCCCCACTGCAGGCGCACTGATGCCGCACCATCCGGAGTCTGATAACGATACAAATCCTTTGCCAGCCTCGCATAATCCAGACCGATTCCATTTGCACGGAGAAGCTGTATAAATCCTCTCAGATAGTACGCCATTGCTGTCATATCCGGTGCAAGTACAACCTGGTGAAAGCGACGTCCTATCCTTTCGCGGGCATCATCGTCCCCACCATCTGCAGCCACCAACTGTGAAGCGGCATTTCCCAGGGAAACACCCTTCTTGTTCATACTGTCCTGACGCGGTTCACGCCCCTGCTGATGCACTGCATACAGAGTAAGCGCAATATGAATAGCCCATTCTTCCTTTGATGGATTTCCTCCATATCCCAGCATTGCTTCCGGCAGATCGGAAAACAGGATCCCCCAGGTACGCGGATCCTCTCCCGGTTTTCTGCCTGCTCCCAAGCGCAGATTGGCAAGCTTTCCACGTATAACCCCGTCGTCTCCTGCCAGCAGACAGGCCAAACAATGCTCTGTCTGTCGAAAGACAGCATCGGCTTTTGATTCAGCCATTCTGTTCGTTCCCCTCCTTCTCATTTGGATAGATATCCCTCAAGTGATTTCTGAACCAGTTATATGCTTCCGGAGAAGAGTAATGACGTTCCTTTTTATTCTCCGTCACCATTCTTCCAATAAAAGCCACTTCCCCCTTTTCATCCACCAGCTGCCTGCCAAGACGAAGGGCTATCCTTCTTGCTGTCTCCTGCCATTCACCGATCAGCTGATTTCTATCATCACTTTCCTGTTCCGGGTCTAGCTTGAGAAGCCAGTCCCGAAAAGGCAGATCCACCGACAGATAAAACTGTTCTTTAGCCGCGTTCATCGCCTCTCGTGGCTCATCTTCACGCAGACCGCATGCCTTTGCCAGATTGGAAGCCAGATTGCCGACTTCACTTGCTGCATCGTCTACAAGCTTCAGCTCATGATTAATGGTACGAATCCATTCTGCTCCAGCATCAGTCAGCAGATTGGAATGAAACGACAGCGCGTCCGAAAAGAAATCTGTAATGCTGCTGGACTGACTCGAATCATAGCGGACACATGCTATACGAAATGTAATGTACTTTTCATATGGCAGCATGCCTTCCTTCTTCAGTCTAGCGCACCATGAAACCACACCCGGCCGCTTCCTGTACTCTTCAGCATTGACAAGTGCGCCAAAATCCCTCCAGATCTGCCGTGCACGGTCATGCCGTTTGGGCAGAAAATATGAAGCTTTTGTTTTTTTGTCTTCCACAAAGCGCCATAAAGTCATTGGTTCACTGAGCGCATCCTGTTCACTGAAGGCATCCCCGCCCAGAATCTTATAGCCTGTAACCTTATCCCCATCGGTTAAAAGCAGGATACGCCTGGACTGAAGCGTGAACAGACTTGCCAGATCCTGAGGCACCGGAATGGTGCGCCGCTCCTCATCACAGGGATGATCCAGCTCCCAGACCGGCTGATCATCTTCAGGCCATAGATTCCCATCTTCCTGAAGCATCGGCATATTCAGAAGAATTGTCTCAAAAAGAGTAGCTCCTACAGCCTCAACAAGCCCCAGTTTTCCGAGCCATGCAATTGTCATGGACCGGGATCCATTGCTCTTATCTCTCTGTTTTGCTGCACAGTCATCAAAACCATTCAGAAATAACAACCACCGGGCTCCTTCAGAAAATGTCATGCTCTGTCTTCCGCTTCCCGACAGAAAGGAAAACAGCCGTGCTTTATTATTGCTTTCAGATACTTCACCGTTCAGCTTTGCAGCCGTATTCTCTGTCCCGATTTCTGCACGCGGCACCTGATAAAAAGGGTTCTCCGGATGAATCAGCCAGAAACGCTCATGCCAGTCACTGAAATACTTCCTTATTGGCTCCTCTGGCAGGAAACCATTCTGCATCAGTGCTTTCCAGCGTTTCATGGCAGGTGCAGTATCCTCTACCGCGTCTTCGTTGCCCTGCAGGTCGACCCTTGTAAAAACCGTGTGCGTGATTGCGATAAGCAAACGAAGCAAAGCAATATTCTGAGCTTCCATTTCACCTGCAAGCCCTTTATACCGGTGCGCGTTCACCAGTGCATCCACAAGCGATACTTCCTGTACGCTGCAGTCCGGCAGCATAACCCGTATCCACGCTTCTTCTGCAAGATTGAATGCTTGTTCGTTCAAACAGATTCACCATCCTTTCTCCATTGAAGTCCGATTTCTTTGGAATAGGTTAACAAAACACCTCCAATACGCGCCTGCTGATGTTGATCAAGCATCAGCATATGCGTTCTTTTCATCCAGGGAGAGGCTTCCCACACCTCAGGAATGGCAAGGCTCGCCAGAAGCTCATTCCATGTCATGTCCCGCTGCAAAGCCATCAGCAGTCCTGCAGAAAAGCTGATGCGCTGGGCCAGCAGTTTCCGGCAGTCTTCTTCAGAAGGACAGGTATCCAGTTTCCAGGTTTCCCCTTCTTCCTTTTCCGAGAGCAATGAGACAGCATTCCAACCTGCATGCATCAGTAAAAGGACATCCATCGACAGATCTCCTGCCCGCACCTGTGCGCGCGCATGCTCGTCATCAGCGGGTATGTTTCCTTCCAGCAGGTTGCAGAAATAGTCCTTATCCGGATCATGAATGCGGAAACATCTGGCGCCATTTTTCAATGTGTCCTCTTTTTCCGCACTCGCTTCCCTCGCCTGCAAATATCCAGGCGGCTCTGGAGAAAGAGATTTCTGTTCGTCATAGACATCATTCACCAGCCTCGGAATATCACTTGGCAGACAAACCTCCTCCGGAAGAAATGCCCGTGTCCGCATCAGAAGATATTCTCCATATACACCGGTGCCGCCCCTGTCCAGTTTATCTCCCGCACAGAGTACATAACACTTAGGGTCAGCCAATGCGGGCGGACGTTCAGCATCGTGTTTCCTGTGCCTGTGAAGACGGCCGAGCCGCTGCATCAGAAGGTCCATCGGACAAAGGTCACTTACCATGATATCAGCATCGAAATCGAGGGATTGTTCAATCACCTGCGTTCCCACCACAATAACCCGGTTACGCTGCTCACTTCCCGATTGTTTTCCCATGTAATGCAGCAGCTCGTTTTCATGTTCCAGCCGGTCAGCAATGAGATATCGTGAATGCAGCAGCAGGATCCGGGCATTCGGAACCGCACTGCGCAGATATTCAGCAAACACCTGCGCACGGCGCACAGTGTTGAGCACCACCGCTGCACATCCACCACTTTCCAATGCTGCATCCAGCAGTTTCGAAACTGATTCAGCCTGCTGTTCCACAGAATCTCCATGCTCCAGTTTTGTAAGCGTCACTTTCATCACTGCCCCGTCGAAAGGCAGCGACTGCTGCTTCACTTCCTGACTATCTGTCCAAGTCAGGGCCGGATAGGCAAGGTTCTGATACCAAGGTTCCTTCATAAACCGTTTTGCTGCACGCGGAGACTTATTCAGATAGGCAGCCAGAAACGCTGCCCGGCGCTCCGCCGGTAAAGTGGCACTGAGCATAATCACCGGTGTCTGGTAGCTGCCTAGCCACCGAAGTGTTTCTTCCAGATATTGATTCATATATGCATCATATGCATGACATTCATCAATAATGACCACTTTTCCGCAAAGGCCCAGATGCCGGAGCATGACATGTTTCTGCTTCAGCGAGGCCATCAGCACCTGGTCCACCGTCCCCACCACAAAGTCTGCCAGCAGAGCCTGCTTGGAACCACGGAACCATTCATGAACGACAAGCCGCTCTGAACCTTCATCTTCTTCCACAGATGAAACCCCGGTACCCGACATGAGTGCCCGGTACCGGGCGTTCATATCTGCCATGCCGTGCGCCAGCCGGATACTGGTTTTGTTTGTTTCCGGCTGTTTCTCGCCCCATTCTTCCACCCGGCCAAATATGGCATTTGCCGTTGCCTGCGTAGGCAGCCCGAAGAAAATGCCTCCTGCACCACGCTGTGCAAACAGATCGGCAGCCAGAAGAGCCGCCTCCGTCTTCCCATGACCCATTGGTGCTTCAAGGATAAACAGTCCCGGCTCATCAGAAGCTTGTACAGTCTGCATGACGGCCTGCTGAACCGCATTTGGCGGAAATCCAAACTGCTCTACAGACAGTTTCATCGGATCATCAGTTACACAGGGTTTCCATGACGGCGGCAGATCGATCGCGCGCCACCCTCGCTCGGCCCGAGCCTTCATGTCACCAGGATCAGATTCACCCAGAGAAAGAAGCGGAAAATATGCTTCATTGCTGGCAATCCAATCCGCCATGATCACCAGTCCTGTCAGCAGCATCGCCATGGGCTGAGATAGTTCCGGCAACTTTCTGACCGATTCACAACCTGATAAAGAAATCATCCACGCAAGACAATCTGCCTGAATATTCTGCCAGATATCTTTTTGCTCCCTGTTGCCCCACACAGCATTTGCTCTGGAGTCTTTCCAAGTCTTACCAGCCAGTAATTCCGGCTGTATATCCATTCCTTCACTCCATGGCTTCCCATGATGCGCTCCTATCACTTCTGCAAATGTAATCGGACAGCCGGCCATCAAAAGCATCGCCTCTCCTGCCTGAGCGTGATAGAAATGCTGTGTTCGTTGCTGAATAATCTCCTTTGACGTTAATAGAGGAATTCCGGAAGCCCGTAATGTTTCACCAAGAGACTGACACTCTTCTCCAATGGTGGACTGGAAAAATGCTGTAGCCTTCCCCAAATCATGCATTAACGCCGCAGCCCGCACCATGATGAACACTTCCTGCTCATTCAGGTCCCCGCTCATTACATTTAATGTGTTT
>CACYNZ010000127.1 GCA_902775835.1 uncultured Eubacteriales bacterium
AATAAGAATGCACAAACCGGAGTCTCCCTGTATGATGATGCGCGATGGCAGGGATGGGTGCAGCCATGGGCTGTGCCATGGAGAGACAGCAAGAAGATCCTGTGATACAGGATAACCTATAATCCAGAAAACAGCTCTGCTGATCAAGGCAGAGCTGTTTTTGAAACAGGAGGACATGTATGATTATTATTCTTCGACAGGGAATTGAGCATGAGCAAATTGAGCGGCTGAGCCAGTTTTTCCACGAAATGGGACTCAAGACACATCTGTCTGAAGGAGAGCACTCTACCATTATGGGACTGGTGGGTGACACTTCTCAGGTGGATCAGGATATGATTTCTTCGCTTTCGGAAGTGGAAGCGGTGCGGAGAATTCAGGAGCCCTATAAAAAGGCAAACCGAAAGTTTCATCCGATGGATACTGAAGTACAGTGCGGAAGCGCAAAGATCGGCGCCGGGGCTTTTCAGTTCATTGCAGGTCCGTGCTCTGTTGAAAGTGAGGAACAGATCATCAGCGTCGCGAAAGCTGTGCAGAAAGCAGGTGCGGGGATTCTGAGAGGCGGAGCTTTCAAGCCGAGAACTTCTCCTTATGCCTTTCAGGGCCTTCACGGGGAGGGTATCCGGCTTCTGCTGGAAGCCAAAAAAGAGACCGGGATGCCTGTCGTTACGGAGATCATGGATATAAAGTACCTGGATCTTTTCGAAGATATTGATGTGATTCAGGTGGGTGCCCGAAACATGCAGAATTTTGAACTCCTGAAAGAGCTTGGGCATATAAACAAGCCGATTCTTCTTAAGCGCGGCCTGGCCAATACGCTTCAGGAACTGCTCATGAGTGCTGAGTATATCATGTCCGGGGGAAATGAGCAGATCATACTCTGCGAAAGAGGAATCAGAACATTTGAGACGGCGACCCGGAATACACTGGATCTCAGTGCGGTCGCAGTTCTGCATGAACTGTCGCATCTTCCCGTAGTGGTGGATCCCAGCCATGCAACCGGAATCAGCCGGATGGTCCCGCCCATGGCGGTAGCCGCTGCGGCGGCAGGAGCTGACGGATTAATGATAGAAGTGCACAATGATCCGCCACATGCTCTTTGTGATGGAGCACAGTCTCTTACACCGGAGGCCTTTATGGAAGTTGTGAATCGTGTGAACAGAGTACGGTCAGCATTGTTCCAGTAAAAAGTGAGTCCCTGATTCGAAAAAATCAGGGACTCTGATTGTTTCAGGGATTGAGCAGCTGCTGGAATTGTTCGAAAAACTCGGGACAGCTCCATACGCCGCATGCACTGAGACGGTCGCCGCGGCAGTTCATCTGCAGACTCAGACCATTATCCAGTCGGATGATCAGGCTGGCCTGAGGTGTGAGATTTCCACTTGATGTAAGCATGCTGTTTTTTATTAGCGTCTGATACAGGTCTTCACATGTGTTTCGGTCATAAATAATGCCGGTGTCAGACAGCTCCATGCTGACGATATGACCTGAACAGCACAGGGTGGAATCCAGAGTGTCGCTGTTCCTGATGCCATAGCCATTGAAGCTGACCCGCTGGAAGAGACGGACCTGATTGTCGAGGCTGCAGGCGATTACGCGGGTTCCCATGCTGGGAATACTGTACAGCTGTGTTCCAGTGGGCAGATAATTGCTGACTACAATATCGAGACCGGACAGGGAAGGCTCAGTAGTGAACTCTTCCACGGTATCGATCGGCTGTCCGAGCGTTATGCCGGAGGAAGCCTCTGCAGTGAGAAGGCGATAATAGTCTCCGCGTATTCCGACCAGCGGGAAAATCCCTGCAGTTTCTGACGCCTCCCAGATACTGGACATGCCTGAGGAGACCTGACGGACGCCGACGTTCACCCCGGTGGATCCGGACTGCCGGAATGATCCTGATGAAGAGGCATTCTGAACTCCTGCAGGCTGAGAAGTGATCATGGGCATTTCCGGCTCTCTGGTTTGGTTGAGAACCGCTGTACAGAGAACCGCAATCACCAGCGCCGTGCAGACGGCGTATGCCATTACAGGACGGAAAGAACGGGACGGAATGTGATTCCGGGATTTTTCAAGAATGCGATGCTTCATCTGCTCATCAGCCTGAAGGCCGCCCAGGGCATGTTCTGTTAAATCAGGCAGTGTATGAAGGTCTTTCATTGCACATCCTCCTTTAAGCTTTTTTCCAGGCGTTTACGCGCGCGATTCAGGCGGGATGAAATTGTGCCTTCCGCAACGCCGAGCATAGCTGCGATTTCTTTTATGCTGAATCCTTGATAATAATGCAGCAGAACGGTTTCCTTGAATTCGGCGGGAAGCTGATGAACAGCTCCGAGAACCCGTTCTTCTTCATCCATGCGTGAAAAATCATCGGGAGCCGGAATCAGCTCAAAAGCGGGAGATCCCAGTATCACCCGTTTCAGCCACGCACCGCGCCAAAGGTCTCTGCAGCGATTGAGAGCCACTTTGAGCAGCCAGGCTTTTTCACTGCCTGCCTGCAAATCGGGATTGGTGGTGAAAAGCTTGATGAAGGTATCCTGGCATACATCCTCGGCCCGCTGACGGTCTCCGAGATAAAAATAACATAAGCGCAGGACGTCTGTTGCATAACGATTATAGAGGTCGTTGAATACCTCTGGATCCGCCGAGTGGGAATCCTTGAAATTCATATGATTCAACCGGCGTTCATATCACCTGAGACACAAACGCCATCTCCTCCTTTCTCTTCAGCACCATGCTCATGGTACTGAGGCTGAAAACTGATCCGGATTCTGTTTCCATACTGCCGGAACTGTGCTGCATCGCAAGGTAAGAAAGGGCAGGACAGGGCCTGCATGTACAGAAACGCAGTATGTCAGCATAGTGTAAAACGAATGGAATATGATTTTTCTTCCGGCTTTTATATAAATCAGCAGCATTTTTTTCGTGGATTTCCCTGCGCCGGATAATTTCGATGCACCTTTCCCTGTTTCCTCTGTCAGCGGAGGAATTCCGTCCGATTGCAGGCGCAGAGTGATAGCGATGCGTCAAAAGAGCGAATGTATAATCTGGAATAAAAACAGATCAAAAAGCAACTCTTTGCCGAGGGCGTGAGCTTGACGAATCAGAGGCGTTTCGTATAAAATAAGTCAACGTGAATAGGCGAAGAAATAGAGTTTCCTTCGCAGTTATTGAAGGCAGGTGTTCGTATGAGTTTTGAATCACCTGGTGATGACGTTTATACTGCGTTTCATTTGGGTGATGAATGCCACGCGCACAGAATTTTGGGTGCACATGAAATACCCGGCAAGCCATCTGCTTGGCATTTTGCGGTTTTTGCTCCACATGCATACGGTGTTGAGTTGCATCTTTCTGCCTGTGAACCTGAAGGCTATTTCCCCATGCAGAAGGGAGAAAAAGGCATTTACGAGGTTTGTGTCCCTTCGGTTCGGTGTGATGGCGAAGCAGTATATTCTTATGTTATCACCACGTCAGACGGCAGACGGAAGGAGGTTCCCGATCCCTACGGCATGGGAATGACTCTGGAAAAGCCGTATCGGAGCATTCTAAGATCGGCATCGAAATATCAGTGGCATGATCAGGCATGGATGGACCGCGTTGTGGCCTCCGCATCGGCGGACACGATGAACATCTATGAACTGCATCTGCCAACCTGGTTCATGATTCACACAGATCTGGATTATCTGAACTGTGTTCTGGACAATGCCGAGGGAAGAGGAAAACTGGTTTCCTGGGTCAGGGAGATGGGCTATACGCATGTTGAATGCATGCCGATCATGGTCCATAAAAACCTGGAAAACCATGGATATCTTCTGGACGGATATTTTTCGGTTTCTTCGAATTATGGGCATGATGACAGCGTAAAAGCGCTTATCGATGAATTCCATCAGGCAGGGATATCTGTTATACTTGACTGGGTACCGGCATATTTTACTGCTGATGAAGGTCTGCTGAGCAGATTTGACGGAGAAGCGCTGTACGAGCCTGCGGATTCCAGACGGGCATTCATGCGTTCCTGGAATGCCATGCTATTTGATCTGAACAGTCCGGCTGTGCAGTCTTTCCTTCTGTCAAGCGCTTTTTACTGGCTGGAAGAGTTCCATGCGGACGGCCTGCGGATTAACGGGGTCTCTGCAATGGTGTACCATGATGTATGCAGGGAGGAAGGAGAGTGGCTTGCCAACAGTTTCGGCGGACGTGAGAACCTTGAAGGTATTTCATTTCTCAAGCGTTTAAATGAAATCATCCATCAGCGCATACCGGGAAGACTGATGATTGCCGAAGAGGCACAGGCTTTTCCCGGAGTTACGCGGCCGATCAGTGAAAATGGACTTGGTTTCGATTACAAATGGAATACCGGCTGGGTAACAGATCTTCTTGCCTACCTGAACACGCCTGAACCAGAAAGAAAATGGCATCATGATAAGCTGACATTTTCGCTGTATTATGCGTTTTCTGAGAAATTTGTACTTCCGCTTTCCCATGAAACGAAGTCCTGTGCTGCCATGCAGCAGTTTCTGAGCACGCCGGAGAGCGCCGAAAAGAAACAGGCAACGGTGAGGGCAACATACGCATATGCCATGGCCCATCCCGGGAAAAAACTCCTGTACATTGGAAGTGAGTTTTTCCGCGACCGCAAGGAATTCATGGCACAGATCAATGAACTGGCTGTGCTGGTGAAGGATTTGAACGGACTGTATCTTTCCGAAGGCCCGCTGCATGAAATTGATGATAATTGGAGTGGATTCCAATGGAGCCAGGCAAACGATTCTGACAATTCCGTGATTTCTTTCCTGAGATGGGACAGAAATGGACATGCGGTATTGTGCATTACGAATTTTTCCTCTGTTTCACAGCCGGTATACCGTATGGGGCTTCCGGTGGCTGGAACACTGACACCGCTGTTTTCTTCCGAAGAAACCAAGTACGGAGGAAAAGGCAATACGAACTGTGACACTGTAACGACTGAGAACGTTCCATGGAACAATATGCAGTATTCTGCGGTGCTGAGCATTCCTGCACTTGCCACTGTATATTACCGCTTCCACAGGGTCACACGCAGTTTTTGAGGTTTTCCTCTGATTCCCCGTATCCCAGCGCTTGCGCTGATAATCTATACAGACTCGGGAAAAAAATATTATAAGGAGAGTGCTTTCTCATGTTGAGAAAAAAGACATGCATTGCTATGCTGCTGGCCGGTGGTCAGGGCAGTCGTCTGGGCATCCTTACCCAGCGTGTTGCGAAGCCTGCGGTTCCATATGGCGGAAAATACCGCATCATCGATTTCCCGCTTTCCAACTGTACGAACAGTGGTATTGACACGGTTGGCGTACTGACCCAGTATCAGCCTCTGGAACTGAATGCCTATATTGGAAGCGGCGCTCCATGGGATCTCGACTTGAACAATGGCGGCGTGTTTGTTCTTCCGCCGTACCAGAAGGGTAAAGTCGGTGAATGGTATCGGGGCACGGCAAATGCTATTTTCCAGAATATGGCTTTCATTGAGCAGTATAATCCCGAGTACGTATTGATTCTGTCCGGCGACCACATCTATAAGATGGACTATAACAAAATGCTGGAATTCCATATTCGTCATGGCGCTGACGCCACAATTGCCGTCCGCGAAGTGCCGTGGGAAGAAACCAGCCGTTTTGGCATCATGAACACAGATGGAAACGACAACATCCTTGAATTCGAGGAAAAGCCGAAGCAGGCCAAGTCCAATCTCGCTTCCATGGGTGTGTATATTTTCACCTGGGAAAAGCTGCGCAAGTATCTGATTGATGACGATAAAGACAAGTCCAGCTCCAATGACTTCGGCAAGAACATTATTCCGAAGATGCTCGGTGACAAGCAGGTGCTCTGTGCTTACGCATTTGACGGATACTGGAAAGACGTGGGAACGATCGAAAGTCTCTGGGAAGCCAATATGGATCTTCTCTCCACGCCAATGCCGATCGATCTGCATGACAAGAAGTGGCGCGTGTTTGCAAGGAATCCCGGCTATGCTCCGCATTATATCGCCAAAGGAGCGACGGTGAGCGATTCCCTGATCACGGAAGGCAGCCAGGTTTACGGCCATGTGACGCATTCTGTGCTGTTTGCCGGCGTGGTTGTTGAAGAGGGCGCCAATGTCCAGGATGCTGTGATTATGCCCGGGTGCGTAATCCGCCGCGGTGCCGTGGTCCGCAGGGCCATTGTCGCTGAAGGCGCGATTGTAGGCGCTGGTTCTTTTGTCGGCGAAGAGGAAGGCAATATTGCGGTTGTCGGATACAATGTCGAGATTCCGGCAGGCGCAAAAGTGACCGCCGGCATGCAGGTTGACGAAAAGACCGTATTTTGATGGAGAGAGATAGATAAAGGGGATGAATGATCGATGTTGAAAGATGTAATGGGTGTCATTTATACCGGTGAGAACGACGCTCAGCTTCGTGAACTCACCTTGACCCGGGCGATCGCTGCACTGCCGGTGGCTGGCCGCTACCGTGTGATAGACTTCCTCCTGTCCTCTCTGGTGAATGGCGGAGTTCGGAATGTCGGCGTGATCATGCAGAAGAATTATCATTCACTCATGGATCATCTTGGATCCGGAAAAGAATGGGATCTTCACGGAAAGAATGACGGTCTGTATGTTCTGCCTCCGTTCCTTACAAGAGAGAATGTTGGCGTTTATGCCGGACTTCTTGACGCACTCCGTTCCAATACCAATTATCTGATCCGGTCCAAGCAGGAATATGTCGTGCTGTGCGGTTCCAACCTGATCTGCAACCCGCAGATGGATGCCTTTGTACGATATCATGTGGACTCCGGTGCTGATGTAACCCTGATGTACACCCGCCAGGAAAGCATGTTCCGTGATGAATACGGTGCATATATTTCTGTGGGGGCTGACAACAAGGTCACGGAAATGGAAGTGGAGCCGACGCATCCGACGCTGGAAGGATGCTATATGGATATCATGATTCTCAAGCGCGACTTCCTGCGTCAGCTGGTTGATAAGGGAGTGGCCCATGGACAGCATGACATGAACCGTGATGTCCTTGTGCCCATGGTCCGTGAACAGCAGGCAAGAGTGAATGCCTGGGAATATGAAGGTCCCGCATGGCGCATGGATTCCGTACAGAGCTATTTCCGGTTCAATCTGGATATCCTGGACAGCGAAAACCGCCGCAAGCTTTTTGCGGAGAATCTGCCTGTGTATACCAAGGTCCGTGATGAAATGCCTGCCCGTTACGGAGACAATGCGACGGTTGTCAACTCGCTTGTGGCTGATGGCTGCGTGATCGAGGGCACTGTGGAAAACAGCATTCTCTTCAGAGGTGTCCGTATCGCACCTGATGCACACGTCATCAACTGCGTTATCATGCAGGATGGCCAGGTACATTCCGGAGCCAAGATTGAAAACTGTATCCTGGACAAGCAGGCAGTGATCAAACGCAACGCAAGGCTGGCAGGACCTAAGGCATATCCTATCGTAATTGCAAAGAATGTAGTGATTTGATACAATATGAAGGCTGTCTGTCGAATCTGATTCGTACAGGCAGCCTTCTGACAGTATTTGCACTGTATGTTTGATGAAAATGGAGGAACTATCCCATGAAAATTTTGTTTGCGGCCAGTGAATGCGTCCCGTTCATAAAGACCGGCGGTCTGGCTGATGTGGTGGGCGCCCTGGCTCCGGTACTGGCGGCGCAGGGGAATGACGTAAGAGTCATGCTGCCCCTCTATGGCCAGATCCCGGAAGAATACGTTAAGGATATGACGCATGTCATTGATTTCGAAGTTCAGCTAGGATGGAGACGTCAGTACTGCGGTATTGAAAAGCTTGTACGGGACCAGGTTACATATTATTTTGTGGACAACAAATTCTATTTTGGACGTTCGTACATCTATGGCCTCGGCGGTGACGAGTATGAGCGCTTTGGCTTTTTCTGCCGCAGCATTCTTAACGCACTGCCTCTTCTTGATTTCCAGCCTGACGTCATTCATGCCCATGACTGGCAGGCAGGCATGGTCCCGGCACTGCTGAAGATTCAGTACGCGCATCTTCCGTTCTTTTCCGGCATCCGGACAGTTTTCACGATTCATAACCTGCAGTATCAGGGCATTTTTGGAATCCGTGAAGTTCAGGATGTGCTCGGACTGGGTGACAGTCTCTGGACGGACGATCAGCTTGAGTGCTTTGGGTGCGCCAACTACATGAAGGCTGCCCTGGTGTATTCTGATATCATCACGACGGTCAGTCCCTCGTATGCTGAAGAAATTCAGACTGCCTATTACGGGGAAAGACTGGACGGTCTGCTCCGCTCCCGTAAGCATGAACTGTATGGCGTGCTGAACGGACTGGATGTTGTGGATTATGATCCGGAGCATGACAAGTATCTTGCTGCGAATTATGCAACAGACCATATGGAAGGAAAGGCAGTCTGCAAGGCTGAACTGCA
Organism: uncultured Eubacteriales bacterium; assembly: GCA_902775835.1. The sequence goes on from CACYNZ010000127.1 coordinate 8,439, forward strand.
GAAGGAACTTGGCCTGAATATTGATCCAAACGTACCTGTGATCGGCATGGTTGGCAGACTCAGCAATCAGAAGGGGCTGGACCTTGTTGACTGCGTGATCGGTGATATCATGGCTGAAGATGTTCAGCTTGTGGTGCTGGGAATGGGCGAAAACAGGTACGTCAACCTCTTCATGTGGGCAGAAGGTGAGTACAAGGGCCGCGTGGCTACGAGATTTACCATGGATGCCGGACTGGCTCACAGAATTTACGCAGGATGCGATATGTTCCTGATGCCCAGCCAGTTTGAGCCCTGCGGACTGAGCCAGCTGATCGCCATGCGCTACGGCACGCTTCCCATTGTTCGTGAAACCGGCGGCCTCCGTGACACGGTTCTGTCCTACAATGAAGCTACGGGAGATGGCAATGGTTTCAGCTTCTTCAACTATAATGCGCATGATATGCTTCATACAATTCAGCGTGCGCTGGAGTATTATCATGATCATAAGGATGTATGGCAGCTTCTGCAGAAGCGCGGCATGACGACGGATTACAGCTGGACCCGTTCTGCAGGCAAGTACATGGAGCTGTACAGAGGCCTGCTCGGTGAGTCGGAACTGCGTGATCCGACAGAACCGGAGAGCGTACCGGTGCCTTCGGAGACGGAAGTTAAGAAGCCTAAGACAACCCGGAAGCGCACGACGGCAAAGAAGGAAGAAGGAACCGAAGAAAAGAAGCCTGCTGCCCGCAAGCGCACGACGAAGACGACGGAAGCGGCAAGTGAGGCAAAACCGGCCAGAAAGACTTCTGCGAAGAAGACTGCGGAGGAAAAAACGGAGGCAGCCGCTGAGAAGCCGGCGAGGAAGCGCTCCACTGCCAAGAAGAGCGAAACGGCGGGAACGGAAGCCCCAAAACCCAAGACAACGCGGAAAAAGAAAACTGAAGAGACAAAGGCCTGATGGCTGATTGAGGTGCCTGCCGGTTGTACTTCCGGCAGGCATTTCTTTCGCTTGTACTGCGCTTTTCTCCTTGAAAACCGATCGACATTTGACTGAAAAAGTGGTACAATTCATGTGATGTACATTGGGGATTTATCGTCTTTTGGAGGGGTGATCCGTATGCCAGAACATCAGGAAACTGTTCTGAAAGCCCCGGATGAAAGACTGGAAGATCTTCAGCTGCACGGCCTGC
>CACYNZ010000128.1 GCA_902775835.1 uncultured Eubacteriales bacterium
CATCCGCCGCTGTCACCGCGTGGTGCTCGCCGGCGACCACCAGCAGCTGCCTCCCACCATCAAATGCTACGAAGCGATGAAGGGGGGGCTTGGCAAAACGCTGATGGAACGGATTGTGGAGAATGTACCTTCAGCCGTGACCTTGCTGACAGTTCAATACCGAATGAATGAGCAGATCATGCGATTCTCGTCAGATTGGTTCTATGACGGCAAAGTGACCGCCTCTCCTACAGTACGCAACCGATCAATTTTGGACTATGACCGCCCGATGGTGTGGATTGACACGTCTGCACTTTCAGAGTCAAATGCCAATCCTGAGAATGATGAAGTCCGGGATTTCAAGGAATCCTTCGTTGGTGAGAGTTATGGTAGAATCAATAAATCAGAAGCCGACCTGACCCTCCAGACTCTTCTCGACTACATTCAGAAAATTGGTAAGGAACGATTTCTGGAGGAGCGTCTGGATGTGGGAATCATCAGTCCCTATAAAGTTCAGACCCAGTATTTGCGCAGTCAAGTCCGCAAACGAGGGGAATTCAAGCCCTACCGCCAGTTGATATCCGTCAACACAGTCGATGGTTTTCAAGGTCAGGAGCGGGACATCATCCTCATATCATTGGTCCGCAGCAACGAGCAAGGAAACATTGGTTTTCTGAACGATCTCGCCCTGAAGAAGGGTGTTGTCCTCATGTACGGTCCGGGCTTCAGTGCACCGGAGGGAACCGTGCGCATCTCCCTGGCCAACCTGAATGCGGACGACTATGTGGAGATTGCCGGCAGGCTGTATGAGCTGCTGGAGGATTATTATGCGGAATATGAAGAAAGCGCGTCTCTGGAGCCTGCGGCATGACTTTTGACGCGCAGAACTGGAAAACGGCTGGCAATTCCAGCCGTTTTCCATTGGATCCCCTATACAGAAAAGCTTCCCGTCTTCTGTGAAATGTCCACGGAAGACGGGAAGCTTTTTCTGCGTGTCATGATTTCGGGCCGTAGGCCAGGTACAGCTTGGAGAAGAGATCCTCCAGGGTCATCCGCACATCGATGCTGGTATAGACGCGGATCATCTTTCCGTTCGGGTCCTCTCCGTAGGTCAGGTCCTTCTTCAGCACGGGAGCGGGCATCAGACGCCAGTTGCCGCGCAGATGGTTCATCAGCAGGACGGCCGCGGTGGTGTTGTCGCCCAGAACCCAGTTCTCTCCGATGCGCAGCGGAAAATCCGGATTGTATTCCACAAAATTCTCCTGCACCAGCTGTTCATAGAGATACTGTCCCAGCGCTCCGCAGGGATATACGCGCCTCCTCAGCTCGGCCAGCGTCACTTCCAGCGTGCAGTACACGCTCTGATCGGTCTGCCAGATTTCGGCTCCGCTGCGCAGCATGGCCCGGACGGCATCGGGATCTGATTTCCAGGATAGCCAATGACCGCGAAAAACGCTATGAATCTGCCACTCTGCTTGCATCCATGCTGTATCTGCTCAAGGGGATCCCGTTTATTTATCAGGGACAGGAAATTGGCATGACATCAGCCTGCTATGACGGCATTGAGTGCTTTGATGACATTGAAAGCATTAATGTGTACAGGGAGTTCTGTCAGACAATGTCCCCGGAAGAAGCACTTGCCAGAATCAACTTTGGCAGTCGCGACAATGCCCGCCATCCCATGGCCTGGAATGGCGGACCGAACGGCGGGTTTACAACGGGCAGGCCATGGATTGCCCTGCATTCCCGCCAGCGGGAAATCAATGTGGAAAAGGATCTGGCTGCGGAACGATCGGTTTACCGGTTCTATCAGAAGCTTCTCCATCTACGGCGTACAGTTCCGGCATTCCTGGACGGTGATGTTGAAGTGATTTCAGGGCAGGAGGACCCATATCTCATTTTTGCCCGTACTCTGGATGATGAAAAATGGGTGGTTGTCTGCAACTTCGAAAATGAGCAGCGCATTGGAATCCCCTTTGCCTGTGAAACGCCGGTACTTGCCAATCTGGATCGGAAAACAGCTGACGGAACATACGCACCATATGAATGTGCGGTTGCGAAAATGGCGGTAAAACACATTTGAACCGGAAACAGCCGGCATCAGGGCACAGTGTTCTGGAACCTCATGGTCCAGAGGATATGTTGCGAGATGAATCGAACAGAGAATGCCCGTCAGAAGACAGCGTGTATGCTGTCCTCCGGCGGGCATTTGTTTTTTTCGGGACTGCCGTAAATCAATCCGGCATTTTCTCTCTGAAGTCTGAGCTGTATGGATCTTCCAGATACAGAATATAAGACATAAAGCTGTGCTTATCACAGCGCCTTGGGAAGTGTACCAAGGATGGCACGGGTTTCCTGGGGACTGGCCGGTTCAAGGCCCATGGCATGGATGAGCTGTACCAGGCGCTCCACGACCTGGTAATTGTACCGGGCGTATTCGCCGGGGGCCAGGTAGGCACTGTCCTCAAAACCGATACGGACAATGGAAGCGCCGAGCGCCATGGCGCCAGCGAGAAAATCCCAGTTATCCCGGCCGTAGTGTGTCACGCCCCAGCGCGCGTCCGCAGGCACAGCGGACCGGAAGGCGGTCAGGCAGGTCATGTCCGGCTGCATCCCGCCCTGATGCCCGAATACCAGGTTGTAGAAAATGGGACGGCGGTAAGGTGTGCGCGCGGCACTGCGCTCGATATTGTAGATCATGCCGATATCAAACACTTCCACTTCGGGGATGATGCCGCGGTCATAGGACTGTCTGGCACAGTAGTCGATATCGGAATCCGTATTGATATACAGCGCGCCGTTCAGGTTTGTGCTGCCGCCGTTCAGGGAAGAGCTCTCCACCCGGGGATAGGCCAGCGGATGGCAGCGCTCCTCAATGGTCATATCGGAAATGCCGCCGGTGGAAGCCTGCACCACCACGTCTGTACGCTTCAGGATTTCTTCGAATGTATCGATGAAAAAGCCGGTATCCGGTGTCAGACTGCCGTCCGGACGGCGGCAGTGCAGATGGCACATGCCGGCTCCGGCCTGTACGCACTGCCTTACATCCTCGGCCAGGGCGGTTTTATCAATGGGTGTTCCGGCCTTGACCGGTGCCAGGGAAATGATGATCTTCCGGGACATGTTTTTATCCTTCTTTCAGCACAGGGTTTCCACAATGGTGCGCAGCGTGCTTTCGCTGCCCACATTGCCGGGAAAGATGATATAGGAAAGGCCTGGGAACAGGCTTTCGCTTCCGGTTTTCCAGACAGGGATTCCGGGCTGCGCCTGTCCGAGTACCAGGGCCTTTTTCACTTTCAGGGCTTTGACGCCCACATCGCTGGAGGTGATGCCGCCCTTGGCGATGAGAAAGCGGGGACGGAAGGACAGGGAAGAGACCACGGATGTCAGGGCATCGGAAATCTCTACGGAAAGCGCGAGCATGCGCTCGGGCGTCATGCCTTCCGGCGCGATGAGCGCGCGGCTTGTAAAGACCACGGCTGTTTCCCCGCTCTTCATGGCTTCTTCGGCCAGAGCGGTGCACCGCACGGTTTCCTTCCGGAGCATGCCCGGGATGTTCCAGCCGCTTACGTCAAACTCGATGAACCGGAGGGGACAATTAGACAGACGCAGGCAGTTCAGCTGGTCGGTGGTTTTCTTTACATGGGAGCCGATGATGACCAGACCGCCCGTCCGGGCACCGGGGTCAATCATTTCCTCACGGGAAAGAAGGGGACGGTCAGATACATGCCCGAACACCTTCGGCACGGCTGCCGCGCTGCGGAGCATGTAGTGCCTGCCTTTTCTGGCAAGCCGCATGAGAATGGCGGCCATCGCCTTGACGTCCGTCTCTTCCAGGGCATCGGCGACAATGTAATGAAAGCCCTCAGCGCTGAGCAGCTTCTGCTCAACGGTATCCCATTCAAGGCCGCGGAGTTCCCTGAGCGTAATATGCAGCACAGAATCCGCTGGAATATGGCCGCCGGATTTTTCCTGAATATACAGGGCCAGATCGGAATGCTGGTACCCGAATGTTTTGTCCTTCGCGAACTCGGTCAGGGCTGCCGGGGTCAGCTGATCCCCCTCCTTGACATAATGGATGCCGTTTACGGTAAAGCGGCCGCCTTCCCGGAAGAAGGGGCACAGAACCTCACCGCAGAAGGGCGGATGACCTTTCTGCTCCAGGGTTCTGCGCAGCACCAGGGTTTCCAGCGGGTAATGACCGCGCAGGGTGGAATCGCCGCGGGAAATGACGGTCAGTGTTTTGCCGGCTTTCAGGGCAGCACGGCTTGCGTTTTCGGCAATTTCCCGGTGCACGGCGGATGTTTTTTCCGCGGAGAAGCTGCGGGAATTGGTGAGCACGAAAAACATGCGGTCTTCCTGCATGGCCTGGAACAGCGTATTTTCACTCCAGTCAGTGACCACGGGAATATCGTGGACGGTCTGTACGCCGGTGGGATCGTCATCCAGCACCATCACACGGTTGTGAAAGCCCTGCCAGGCTTCCTCGTACAGTTTCTGCACCGTGGCGCGGGCGTCGGCGTCCTTCCACAGCGCTTCGCATTCGGAAAAAAGCGTTTCGGCCTTCAGAGGCATGGTCTCATCCATGGCTGCTTACCTCCCGCCATGCCAGGGGCATCCAGATCAGCATCTCGCCGTCTCCACGGTTGTCCCAGGCGTAATAGGGAATCAGGCGCGCCTTTACCGGGCGCAGATCTTCCGGATCGAGAGTGCGGTAGAGGCTTTCGCGCTTTTCCCCGGAGACGGTGCGGCACAGAAGGGTGGTTTCATAGGCAGGAATGGTCCGGCCGTCCATGGTGAGCTCGGTTTTCGTGAACATGGGATGCACGGGGAGCATAAGGTCCTGGAGGCTTTCCGCATCCGGCGCGTCCGTGCTTTCCAGGCAGTATACCAGCGGCCCGGCTTCCACGGCGGCACGTCCGCGGTTTTCCTCAATCATGCCGTTGCCCACGGTAAGGCGCGGGCTGGCGGGCAATGACAGCGTGCAGCTGAAGTCCCTGCCGGCAGGCACTTCCACGTACTGGCCCTCTTCCAGTGTCCGTGTCTGTCCATTGACGGTCAGCAGGGCATGTTCCGCCCAGCCGGGTACGCGCAGGTGCAGCGCAAAGGGCACACCGTTGCTCTCCGTCACGCGGAAGACGATGGTTCCGTCAAAGGGATAGCCGGTTTCCTGGGAGAGGGTGAAGGAAGCACCGTTTTTCAGCGTGAACGCGGCGGTGCTGGCCCCGTACAGGCCGGTCCATACGCCGGAGTCATCCGCCGCATAGGCATACTCGGAGGACTCGGCCAGGGTACGCGCCAGATTGGGCGGGCAGCAGTAGCTGGTAATGTACTCGGTGCGCTTCTGGCCCCAGATCAGCTCAAAGGCCAGGTTCCGCGCACGCTCCAGCATGTTTTCATAGAAGAATTTTCTGCCGTCCAGGCTCATGCCGGCCATGTTCACATTGAGCATCATGCGCTCGAGCATGTCCATGTATTCCGCCCGGGGATCGATCAGGAACATGCGCCAGGCCCAGAACACGCCGCCCAGGGACGCGCAGGTTTCATTGTAGGCAGTGATATTGGGCAGCTGATACTCGTAGCCGTAGGCCTGGTGGACCAGCTGATGATGGAAGAAATTCCCATACGGGGAAGCGCCGTTGTACAGGGCTCCGCAGCCGCCGGTCAGATAGATCTTCTGGCTGACCAGGTGATGCCACACGCTTTCCAGGACTTGACGGTAATCCGGGTCGCCCGTCTCCATATACAGGTCCGCGAGCCCGGCATACAGGTAATTGGCGCGGACGGCGTGGCCCACGATTTTTCTGTGCTCCTTAAGGGGCAGACGGTCCTGATTGTCATCCAGGCCGTTTTTTACGGAATCCCGCAGCCTGACAGCCAGGTGTGCCAGTTCCAGGTACTGCCTGTCCCCGGTGGTCCGGTACAGCTCGATCAGGCCCATGTAATGGGAAGGGCATACGGCGGTTTTCACTTCCCCCGTGCGCGCGGCTTCCTCATACAGGTTTTTCAGGTAGCCCGCGGCCTTTTCCGCCACGCGCAGAAAGCTGTCCTTTCCCGTGAGCCGGAAGTACAGGCAGGCGGAGGTGAACATGTGCCCCATGTTGTACACCTCAAAATCATTGATGTTTGCTTGCCGCATGGGTCCGCTGCCGTGCATTTCCCCGATGATCTGCTTGGTGGAAAGATAGCCGTCCGGCTGCTGGGCCCGGGCGAACAGGGCAATATAGTCCTCCAGCTGGTCCAGAAGCTGCCGGTTGCCGGTCCTGACGGCGGTGTATACGGCGGCCTCAAACCACTTGTAGAAGTCCCCGTCGCCGAATACCGTGCCGGCAAAATCCCCCTCGGCTTCGCCCGCGGCGATGCGGAAGTTTTCCAGCACATGGCTGATATCCTTTTCCTCAAACATATGCTGCAGGTGCGGCACCGTGACACGGGCGACAGTATCGAACCGTTCCCTGTACAGCCCGCTGTTCCATTCCACATTCCTGTAGGGAACGGTTGTCAGGCGCGCGTAAGGGGAACGGGCGGTATCGGTAATCATGAAATCAGTCCTTTCGCCTGCAGCGCTTTCCTCAGTTCCACGGCTCCGAAGCGGGGACTGGACAGGGTGGGGATGTTCACGGCGCGTTCGATATCCTTTTCCACATAGGCCATGGAGCCCTGGGCGAGCACGATCACGTCCACCTGCCCGGCCATGCGCTCAGCGGCGCTGATGAGCAGGGCACGGAACTGCTCCTGGTCCATGTTGAAGGCGTCCACGAGCCCGTCCACAAGCTCCACATGCCTGCCCATTTCCCGGGCGGTGCGCATGATGGTGTTCTTGGTGGGCTCCAGCGTGGTGGCAAGGGTGGCCAGCACGCCGATGCGCCTGCCCATGCGCGCGGCTTCCCGGCACATTTCCTCGTCAATGCGCACAACGGGCACGCCGATGTATCGGGCAGCGCTCTGGAAGGCGTCGGCGACCTCGCCCACAGAGGAGCAGATGTTCAGTATGGCGTCCGCGCCCTGCTGCACAGCGGCTGTGTACATGCCGATCAGCCGGGCCGCCGCACCGGGCGTTACATAGCCCGCATCCCGGACCTCCGCAATGATGGTGGGATCCGCGCTGCTGATGATCTCGGCCTCAGGACCGATGTTCTTCCGGACTTCCCGTTCCACCAGTTCGATCAGTTCGGGGGTTGTGCCTGTATAAACCAGTGCCGCTTTCATGTGAAATCTCTCCTCTTCATTATGCTTTGCCAAGACAGCCGAACAGCTGCATTTTGCTGAGACATACCTGACGGATGGCCGCGAGCCCGGGTCTGAGGGTGATCAGCTGCTGAAAGGCCGGATCTTCCTTGTCCCTGCCGCTCTGAAAAAATATCCGGGTGGCCCGGGAAAAGGCTTCCCGGCATTCCGAGTTGACATTGATCTTTGCGATCCCGTGCTGAATGGCACTGCGGACCATGGCATCCGGGATGCCGGACCCGCCGTGGAGCACCAGGGGCAGAGGCGCGACAATTGCCCGGATCCTGTCCAGCAGGGGAAAGTCCAGCCCCTTCCAGTCCAGGGGATAGGCGCCGTGCACATTCCCGATGCCGGCCGCCAGAAGATCTATGCCAAGGGCCGCGATTGCGGCACACTGCTCAGGATCCGCAAGCTCGCCGCTCCGTTCGCCGCCGTCCTCCCCGCCGGCTACCGGCCCGACTTCCGCTTCCAGGGACGCGCCTTTTTCATGGCACAGGGAAGACAGGAACGCCGTCTTTTCTGCGTTCTCCGAAAACTCCAGCCGGCTGCCGTCGAACATGATGGAACTGAAGCCGCTGTAGAGCGCTTCCAGCGCCTGCGTGTAGCTGCTGTGGTCCGCGTGCAGGCACACCGGTACGGAAATACGGTCATAGGCCATCATGTTCTTCACGGTATCGGCGATGGTCCGGTACCCGCCGAGCTGGGCGGCCGCGCCGCCGGAGACCCCCAGAATCAGGGGGCTTTCCGTTTCCTGCGCGCAGGCGAGGAATGTGCGGATGGATTCCAGATTACTGATATTGAACTGTCCGACGGCATAATGCCCTGCCTGAGCTTTCCGGACAAGCTCGGCGGCGTTTACATAGCTCATGTGATTTACCTTCTTTGCTTTCCTGAAACGGTCTGACCGTCCGCGTCAGAGCACGCCCTCGTCTTCCCGGTCCAGGCTCAGGATCATGACGTCCCGGCCAAGGATATGCACGCTTCCTGTCACGCTCTGATGCGAGAGCAGGTCGGTGAGCTGCGCGCGGCCAAAGTCCACGCAGGCTTCGGACGCGTTGTGATTCAGAACAAAGATCACGGTATGCTCCGGGGTCACGCGGCGCGTGATTTCCACGCCGGCGTCGGCATGGAACAGGCCTTTCAGGCCCGTGTCCCGGCAGATCCTGTCCAGGAGGTCCCCAAGGAAGGCGTCCTCCGGCTGGGTGCCGATATAGTAGGCCGTGCCCTGGCCAAACGCGTTCATGGTGACGCAGGGCATGCCGGCATAGAAGTCACTGCCGTAGACAGCCAGCGTTTCCGCAGTTCGCGCGTGCAGAAGATCGCACAGGAAGGTGCAGGTGTATTCCTGGCGCGGGAACATGGCGCTGTTGTCCATGAACATGCGGTTGCTTTCCTCGGGCCGCAGCGCGTCTGTTTCCTCTACCCAGATGCCCAGCACATCGCGCAGCTTTCCCGGGTACTCGCCGAACACGCACCGGTCGTTCTCATCGGCCAGGCCGCTCATGACGGTGGCGACGAGCGTACCGCCGCCGCGCACATACTCGGTCAGCTGTTCCGCCACGCCGGGCTTGGTCATGTACAGCATGGGCGCCACCACAAGGGAATAGGCGGAATAATCCGTATCCGCGGCAGGGTTCACAAAGTCCACCGGGATATTGCGGTCATGGAAGGGCTTGTAATACCTGGACAGGGTCTTCAGGTAGTCCATGTCCTTGCTGGGCCCGCTGGCCAGCTCCAGAGCCCACCAGTTGTTCCAGTCCATGAGCATGGCGGCCCTGGCCGGAGTGCGGCCCTGAAGGAACACGCTGCCCAGCTGCTCAAGCTCATGCCCGAGCGCTTCCGCTTCCCGGAAGACCCGGGTGTTTTCATGACCGGCATGGCTGATAATGGCGCCGTGGAATTTCTCCTGTCCGGCTACGGACTGGCGCATCTGGAAGAACAGGCAGGTGTCCGCGCCGTGCGCCATGGCCTGGTAGGACAGCAGCCGGACTTCACCGGGGCGCTTCAGCTTGTTGTAAGGCTGCCAGTTCTGCTGGTTCGGGGACTGCTCCGTGAGCACATAGGACTGGCCGCCCTTGAGCGAGCGCATGATATCGTGCTTCATGGCCACGAAGTGCGGCGGGTCCTGGGGCCAGGGATAGTTGTCCCAGCCCACCACGTCCATTTCCCGGGTAAAGGTGAACTGGTCCAGCTTCTTGATGAACCCGCTCATGTTGGTCAGGATCGGGATTTCCGGATTATAGCTCTTCAGGACGTCATACTCATTGCGGAAGCACTCCGCGGTGGAATCCGTGAGGAACCGCATGTAGTCCAGCTGAATGGCGGGATTGAACCGGTAATCGTCATTGAGCTCGGTGGGCAGGGTGACTTCCTCAAAGGAATACACG